>JAGHRU010000097.1 GCA_018066225.1 Candidatus Equimonas enterica | reverse complement strand
TCGAGGACGGTCTTGCCCTCAGCCTTCAGTTCGGCGATAGCCTCGGTGAGCATAGAGATGCCCTTGTCGAGAGTGCGGAGGAATGAGTCCTCTTCCTCCTTGATAACGCGACCGATGAGCTCACGCTGGCCAGGGAGCTCTGGGTAAGATGCGCCCATCTCCTGAATGAGGACAGGGAGCAGCTTGAACATGAATGCCTCCTTCTGGTCGAGGAAGGTGAATGCGTAGCGCACGGCACGGCGCAGGATGCGGCGGATGACGTAGCCTGCCTTGGCGTTGCTGGGCAGTTGGCCGTCGGCGATGCTGAAAGCGATGGCACGCAGGTGGTCGGCGATGACGCGCATGACCACGTCGGTGTCTTCGGCCTTACCATAGGTGAAGCCAGAGAGTTAGCCTATCTTGCGCATGCTGGGCTGGAATACATCGGTGTCGTAATTGGAACGCTTGCCCTGCATGACGGCGCAGAGCCGCTCAAAGCCCATGCCCGTGTCGATGACCTTATTGGGCAGGGGGACGAGGCTACCGTCGGCGCGACGCTCATACTGCATAAAGACGAGGTTCCAGATCTCAATGATCTGCGGATGGTCCTTATTGACGAGGCTTGCGCCGCTCACCTTGGCCTTCTCTTCGTCGGGGCGGATATCGATGTGTATCTCGGAGCAAGGGCCGCAAGGGCCGGTGTCGCCCATTTCCCAGAAGTTGTCGTGGCGGTTACCGTTGATGATATGTTCTTGGGGGAAGTATTGCTCCCAATAGCCAGCGGCTTCGTCGTCACGCGCCAAACCATCGGCAGCGTAGCCCTCGAAGACGGTGACATAGAGGTTGCGTGGGTCAATGCCGAGGCGCCCGACGAGGAACTCGTAGGCGTAGGTGATGGCCTCCTTCTTGAAGTAATCGCCAAAGGACCAGTTGCCCAGCATCTCAAACATCGTGTGGTGATAGGTGTCGTGGCCCACCTCCTCCAGGTCGTTGTGCTTACCGCTGACACGCAGGCACTTCTGCGAGTCGCTCTGGCGGCGTGACTTGGGCTCTGCGTTGCCGAGAATGACATCCTTAAACTGGTTCATACCAGCATTGGTGAACATGAGTGTGGGGTCGTCTTTTACGACCATCGGTGCGGAGGGGACGATGAGGTGTCCCTGCTCGCGGAAGAAGCTCTTGAAGGCTTCGCGTATTTCGTTTGCTGTCATAGACTTAAAAGTTTGTGGCGTACGGTATGCCGCTGCAAAGTTACAAATAATTATTTATTTGCGCACGCGAGGCGCACATTTTTCCCAGCCGATGCCTCAAAATCCGAGAAAAATCACAGCCGTGATGGGCACTTTGAGAGCATGGCGTCGGCTGTGGTGGCCGCAGACTTCCAAGGACGCGCTTCGCCCGCTGCCCAGCGCGTGAAAACTCTCCGGGCAGACAGTTGAAACTCTCCGGGCAGGCAGGATGAACGAACTGCCCAGACCGTTTCGCTTGTCTGCAAGTGATTGATTATCAGTGTGCTTTTGGCGCGGCGCAACGGTGGGTATGCAGTGCCAGTACTGTGCCGCAGCAGTCGTCGCCATGGCGCAGTGTCGCAGCCCATTATTGCTGTCGTGCGCCACGAAAATCCGCCTTTTGTACAAAAATGTGGGCGGAGAGCGTGCGCAGTTCAATATTTTTTTGTAATTTTGCCGCGCTGTGGTATCTGTCAAGACCTATCAGCACTATGTTTCACCAATCACCAACCTAATGGACGACTATCACGCGGATAACTCCGCACAGCGTCGGTAGGAAAGTGCCTAATGCCATAGGCCGCCCTCCTGCCGAGCACATCGCACAAAAGGAAAGAAGCCTATGCGTACTTATTGGAACACCAACCAAATGCTCGCTACGCTCGATGCGTGGGAGCCAAACTGCTGGGTGCAGGTCACTTGCCCTACGCCCGAAGACGAGAGTTTCCTCGTCGATGAGTTGCATGTCCCCGACTACTTCCTCGATGACATCCGAGATAAAGACGAGCGGGCACGTTACGACTACGACGACGGATGGACACTCATCATCTTGCGCATCCCCTATGTCAAGGAAGCCAAGAGCCGCACACCCCACACCACCATACCTATGGGTATCATCCTCAACAAGGATGTCTGCGTCACGGTGTGCAACTATGAGACGAACATGATGATAGACTTCGTGTCCTATCAGCAGAAGCGCAATAGCGGCTTCACCGATGCCGTCGATCTCGTCTTCCGCCTGTTTCTCTCGGCTGCCGTGTGGTACTTGAAGCGATTGAAGCAGATCAATGTCCTCATCGAAGAAGCCAAGCGCAATCTCGACCGCAAAGTCGATAATCAGGACCTCGTGGCGCTGTCTCGACTGCAAGACTCCCTGACTTACTTCATCACCTCCATACGCGGCGACGAAACGCTGCTGTCGAAACTCAAATTCAAGCTCCCCGTCGATGAACTCGACGCCGACTTGATAGAAGATGTCACCATCGAGATGAGTCAGGCGCGGGAGACGACCAGCATCTACGCCAACATCCTCGACTCCACTATGGAGACCTACGCCTCTATCATCAACAACGGCGTGTCGGCTGTCATGCGTCAGATGACCTCGTGGACCGTGCTGCTCATGTTTCCCACGCTCATCGCCAGCATCTTCGGCATGAACCTCGTCAATGGCATGGAGCAATGGGCAGGAGGCTTCCCGCTGGTCATCATCGTGAGCATCGTCATCTCCGTTGTCATCTACTACTTCTTCCGTCGCATCGACTGGCTATAAGCCTGCGTGCCGACGGCAATTTTCGAACCCGGCCTTGTGCCGATAACACTCTCACTTATCTATCTTAACGTCATGAGCGAAGAAATGGAACTTACCAATGCCGCTCCTGAGGCAGCAAAGGACCTTACCGCTGCCCAGAGCGAGATCTCAGCAGCCGCCCCTGCCGCTGCCGAAGTGTCTAATCATCCCCGTATGCAGACCAAGGACGAAATCTTGGCGAAAGTGCGCCAGTATGTGGCCGATGATGTCGTCATCGACCGTGCTGAACTCGACCACTTCCGCATACAGTTCTACCGACTAGTCAATGCCGAGCAGGCTGCCGCCCGAGAGGCTTTTGAGCAGCAGGAGTCGGAGGCTGCACTCCAAGCCGCCAAGGCCGGAGAGACTGCCGTACATCACGACTTCGTGCCCGCAGAAGACCCGATGGAGCAGGAGTTTAAGGCGGCCATCAACACGCTGAAAGAGCGTCGCGCTGCCCAAAACGCTGCCATCGAGGAGGAAAAGCGTCAAAACTTGGAGCGCAAACAGGCCATCATAGCACGCATCAAAGCCATGACGGAAGACCCAGAAGGCGTAGAGAAGAGTTACGATGAGTTCAAGCAACTGCAGACCGAGTGGAAAGAGCGTCAGGCTGTGCCCGCCGAGAATGCCACGGAGTTGTGGAAGAACTACCAACTCTACGTGGAGCAGTTCTACGACTTGCTGCGCCTGAGCTTTGAGTTTCGTGCCTACGACTTCAAGAAAAACCTTGAAGCCAAAACGCATCTCATCGAAGCCGCCGAGAAACTTGCGGAGGTGGAAGACCCCATCAGCGCATTCCACCAGTTGCAGAAGCTGCACGAGCAGTGGCGTGAGACGGGGCCTGTGGCCAAGGAGTTGCGCGAAGAGATATGGGCGCGTTTCAAGGCCGCATCGACGGTCATCAACAAGCGCCACCAAGACCATTTCCTCGCCATCAAGGAGCAGGAGGAAGCCAATCTGGCCAGCAAAACCGCGCTCTGCGAATTGGTAGAGGCCATCGACACCACGGCTTTGACCAACCTCCAGCAGTGGGAAGAAAGCACGAAGGCTATCGCCGAGGCACAAGCCCAGTGGAAGACCATCGGCTATACCCCGCGCAAGGTCAATGCCAGCATCTTCGAGCGCTTCCGCACGGCTTGTGACAAATTCTTCCAGGCCAAGTCCGCGCACTTCAAGGGCATCCGCGAAGAATATGCCGCCAATCTCGAGAAAAAGACCGCGCTCTGCGAGAAGGCAGAATCGCTCAAAGATAGCACCGACTGGACGGCAACGGCCAATGCCCTCATTGCCTTGCAGAAGGAGTGGAAGCAGGTTGGCCCTGTGGCGCACAAGTATAGCGATGCACTTTGGCACCGCTTCAATGACGCCTGCAACTTCTTCTTCGCTCAAAAGCAAGAGGCAGGCGCAGGACAGCGTGCCGAAGAGGAGGCCAACTTGGAGCGCAAGCAAGACATCATAGCCCGTCTCGAGGCGTTGCTGCAAGCCGAAGAAGAAGACCTGCATGCCGCAGTTAAGGCGTTGCAGACCGAGTGGTCGGAGGTCGGACATGTGCCTTTCCGCAAGAAGGAACGCATCTATCAGCGTTACCGTGAGGCTTGCGATGCCATCTACGACCGCTTGAAGGCCTCCGGGGTGCGCCGCCGCATGGAAAACTTCCGCAAGAACGTCATCGAGAAAGGCGGCGATGTCGTCACCCGTGAGAGCCAACGCTTGCAGCGCGCTTACGAAGAGAAGAAAGCGGAAATACAAAACTACGAGACCAATCTCACCTTCCTCAACGTCAAGTCCAAGAGTGCCAGCGGCCTCGTGGCCGACATAGAGCGCCGCATCGCGCGACTCAAAGAAGAGTTGGAGGAGATAAAGCAGAAGTTGGCTGCTACGAGGGAATAGCCCTTGCGCTGTCGTCGATAAAAGCGAAGGAGCGCATCCTGATTTCGGGATGCGCTCCTTCGCTTTTGGTATGTGCCCTTGTGTGGCGTCTTATGGCTTGATCTTCTTTTTTGCGGGCTCCGACTCGTTGCTCACTCTGTCGAGGCTGGTTACGACATAAGTGGGCGCTTGGGCTACATCGTCATCAGTGAGGCGCAGCATTGTCTCGGGCGTGATGGTCACGATGTGGGCTGCGTCGTTGAGGTCTATGGCCTCGCCTTTGGCAAAGCGATAGACGACATAGCGTCGGGCTTCGTCCATCACGCTCTTTGCCTTGGGCGCAGTCCAAAACAGGTAGCGGTGGCCGTCGGGCATCGTGAGGGCTTTGAGCTTGCGGGGTTTGCCCGGGGCTTTGTCGTCGAGATAGGGCATAAGGGGCGGCAAGGCGGGTGTAGATTGATAGGTGTGCTGCATGGCGGTGGCGAAGTTGCCCTCGTTGCGTACCGCGGCTGCCGAATACCACAGACACGAGCCCTTGATGGCGGGCAGGCTGCGCTGCAATCCCCATTTTGCGGGTAGCTGATTGATAGACGGGTTGGCCAAGTCTGCTGCGCGCACCGTGCGTTCTATGTCCTGGCCGATGACCAGTGTGCGTGCCGCGCCATAGCGTGCCCACCAACGGACAAGGGTGTCGTAGTCGGCTGTCTGGTGACCTATTTCCCAGTAGAGTTGCGGAACGAGATAATCTACCCAGCCTTTGTTGGCCCAGTAGAGCACGTCGGCGTAGAGGTCGTCGTAGTTTTGTAGTCCTCGGGTGGCACTACCGGGGATTTTGTCGCCTGCTTTGGTGTTGTGGTAGATGCCAAAGGGTGATACGCCGAACTTGACCCACGGCTTGGCGGCATGTATGCTGTCGCTCAGCATCTCTATGAAGAGATTGACGTTGTAGCGGCGCCAGTCGCCACGGTCTTTGATGCCGTTGCTATACGCCGCGTAGGTGGCATCATCGGGAATGGCAAGGCCGCTGACGGGATAAGGGTAGAAATAGTCGTCGATGTGCAGGCCGTCGATGTCGTAGCGGCGCACGATGTCTGTGGTGACGCGGCAGATGTATTCGCGGTTGGCCTGTAAGCCCGGGTCGAAGATGGTGAGCCCGTCGTACTGGAAGCACCGCTCAGGGTGCTTGACGGCGTAGTGCGATACGGCCAGTGCCGTCGTTCCCTTGGTCTTGGCACGGAAGGGATTGATCCACGCATGGAGTTCCATGCCGCGCTTGTGGCACTGCTCCACCATCCAGGCCAGCGGATCCCAATAGGGTGAGGGGGCAGTGCCTTGCTGCCCTGTGAGGTAGCGGCTCCAAGGCTCATAGATGCTTGCGTAGAGAGCATCGCCTTCGGGGCGCACTTGGAAGATGATGGTGTTCACCCCACACAGTTGGAGCACGTCCAGTTGGTGGGTGAGATTTTGCTGCATATCATCGCGCGTCATGCCTTGAAACTGCCCATTGACGCACTGTATCCATGCGCCGCGAAATTCGCGCTTGGGCAGGGCGTGGCGCGTCTGGGCGATGAGGCTGCCGAGGCAGAGGGCAAAGGAGAGTAGTAGGAGGGTGAGTCTTTGCATGGTCTATGGGTGGTTACTTGGTCAGTTTGCCGATGGTCTGTTTCAGGCGTTCGCCGAGGCCGATGGTGTAGCCCTGCGAGAGGAAGGTCACGCGGTTGAAGGTGTCGGCAATGATGACGGCGGGCAATTCGTCGCTCTTGGTGAGTCCGCTGCCGAAGAGGTCGCGGCAGACTTCGCCCGTGGTGTCTATGCCGAAGCCCAGGGTGGCGGGCAGGTGCTGATATTCGCTGCTGTTCTGCTGGAAGCGTTGGTATTCCTCCTCCGAGGCGAAGAGCATAAGGATGGGTCGTCCCCACGCTTCGAGGTCTTCGCTCAGCAGTGAGATGTCGTGCAGAATGTGGTTGGAGGGTTCGTGATTGGCGCGGATGATACCCAGCACATAGTGGCCGCGTCCTGTGGTGCTGATGAGGCTCTTCTCCTCTGCTGCTGTGAGGTCGAAATAGCGGTTCTCGGCATTGAAGTTGCCGATGACCTGTACGCCGCTCTCGTCTTGGCGCATCACCAGTGGTATCTCCGTGGTCTGACCGGCCTTGACGGGGCAGACTTCGACGTGTGCCAGCACGCTGCCGTCGTCCATACGCGTGCCGCTGACGAGGATATAGTCGCCTTCGTCTATGGGTGTCGCGTCCTTGAAGTCTTGCCAAGTGCTGCCACCTTCGGCGTATTCCAAGAGGTGTTCGCGTCCTTCGGTGATGCGCGAGAGGGAGAAGTGGCTGTAGTAGTTGGGGTTGGCCAAGTGCTCTGTCGGCGTGTAGGCGAGGCGTAGCGCGCCGGTTTGCTCATTCGTCTTCGTGGCTTGGCCGCCGACATCGACACTCTGCCAGGGGGCGTTCTCCTGCGTGGTGTATTGCACCTTGCCTGTCACCTCGTCGATGCGTGCGGGTATGCCGAGGGTGCGGCAGATGGCCACGAACAGCAAGCCACGATTGCGCAGCGTGGCTGTGCCCATACGCAGGATGCTGGACGGGGCTTGGTAGAGATCGACGGGGTTGTAGGTGCAGTCGTCGCTGATATGGCGGCGTATCCATGTGGCGATGTCGCGGGCTGTGGCGTTGGGCTTCACGGGGCAGTCTGCCTTGATATGCGCGCGCCAAGGGGTGAGTCCCTCAGTTGCGATGCGTGGGCAGTAGATGTAGCGGGCTTCAAAGTCGGAAATCTGCGCGGGCAGGGCGGCAGCCTCGATGTGGGAGGCCACGATGTCGTAGTCAAAGTCGCGGATGTCTTTGGCGCTCATCGCACGCAGCACGCGCAACAGGCTCTCGCCACGGTCGCGATAGGTGCGCAGCAGACGCAACAGGGCAGCGTGGTTGCCGCGTGAGGCTTCCACGAGTGGCCATACCTCATCTGCGGTGTAGCCCCATGCGGCGCAGTCGGCAGCGATGGCTTCACGGGTGGGGAAGGTGCTCACGTAGGCGGTGCGTATGCTGTCTTCGCGGGCTTTGCGTACCTCGTTGGCGGCGGCATCCTCGGGGCTCACCTTGGGCAGATTGTTGTGTCCCACAGGAGGCGTGAGGTTGAGGTCTATGGCGTAGCGGTCGCCGCTGTGGCGGTTGAGGGTCACACGCACGTCGGCATCGCCTGCGCTGAACGCCGTGAAGCCGTAGGCATCACCCTGCGAGGCCCAGACGATGCAGTCGCCCAGTCCGGTCTGTATGCTGCTGTAACCTGCATCGTCGCTCGTGGTGCGATACACGGTGTAGAACTCTGCGTAGTTGTATATCTTGTATTCCACCGTCGCGCCTGCTACGCCGCGTCCCCGCTCATCCACGACCTGTACGCGGGTGCGGGTAGTGCTGGCGTAGTTGTTGGTGACGTTGATTTCGGTGTAGCACGGGGTCTGGTCGATGATGTCCTCGGGCCCATCGTAGCGGCCGTACACTTTGGTGTGCATGAGCATGCCGCGCGAGGCCGGCTGGTTGAACCATCCGAGGTCGAGCACGGCTTCTGGCTCGCACGCACCGAGGAAGTGCCACTGCCCGTCTATCCACACCTCTACCCATGCGTGGTTGTCGTCGGTGTGTGCCCAGCGCGGGGTATAGACTTGGCGTGCGGGGATACCGACGGTGCGCAGTGCGCTGACGGTGAAGGTCGATTCCTCGCCGCAGCGGCCGTAGGCGGTGCGCATAGAGGCCAAGGGGGAGGAGGTGCGGCTGTCGGAGGGCTTGTAGGTCACCTTCTCGTGGCACCAGTGATTGACTTCGAGGGCAGCGTCGTGCATCGACAAGCCTTGTACGCGGGCTTTGAGTTCCTCGTAGCAGGTGGTGCGGAAGGTGTCGAGGTTCTCGTTGTTGATGCGCACGGGCAGCACGAAGTGCAGCCATTCTCTCTCGGGGACGCTCTTGCCCCACGCCATCTCACCTCGGGCACGCACCGCTGCTGCGGCTTGCGCCACATAGTACGCCGGGCTGTAGTCCGTCATGTCGGGGTAGGACATGTAGGCGTAGAGGAAAGTCAGGGCTTCGCGGGTGGCTTCATCGGTGGCCATCGCGATGGCTTGCTGGGGGTAAGGACAGGTGGTGGCGCGGGCGGCGAGGTCTGCGCTGATGGTGGCCTTGGTCTGGCTGTGCAGCGGGCAGAGGCAGCCGAGGATGAGGCAAAGGGCAAGTAGCGTGCGGCGCATAGGGCTTACGAGGGTAGGGGTGAGGTGAAAAAGGGGATTAGAACATCTGCTCGGGATAGACGCCAGCCTTGTGGAGAGCGGCGAGTTTCTCGACTACGCTGGGGCGGTCTTCGGCGTAGGTCACGCCAAACCACTTGGACGTCGTGTCGAGCACTTCGCAAGTGGCCTTGCCGCTACTGATGAGTTTATCGACCGCGAGAGGGATGAAATACTCGCTCTTGGGGTTGGCGCGGTTGGCTTCGTCGGCGAGAAACTCGCGGAAGTAAGCCTCGCTGTGCGCAAAGTAGTCGGGGGTGAAGCCCCAGAAGTTCATGGAGACGGGCGTGTCGTCGGCGATGGTGTGCCATGTCTCGCCGTCGAGATATTGCACGGCATCCTCATGACGCTCTATCTTGGTGCGCTCCACCACGCTCGTGAGTTGGTGCTGCGCGTCAGTCGTGCATACGCCACGCGACACCGTGCCACGCTCGCTCAGCGTGTTGCCCACGCGGAAGCCCACCATGGCGTAGCGGCCTTGGCTGCCTTCGGGCAGGCTGGTGAGGAAACGTGCCATAACGTAGTAGGCGTCGCGGTCGTAGAAGTCGTCGCAGTTGATGACGGCGAAAGGCTCCTTGATGACGCTCGCGCCCATCAGCACGGCGTGATTGGTGCCCCATATCTTGGTGCGACCCTCGGGCACGGTGCAGCCTTCGGGCAGCGCGTCGATGGACTGGAAGACCAGTTCGCAGGGGATTTTGTTTTCGTATTTCGAGAGGATGATGCGACGGAAGTCGTCTTCAAAGTCGCGGCGGATGACGAAGACGAGTTTGCCGAAGCCTGCTTCGATGGCGTCGTAGATGCTGTAATCCATGATGGTCTCGCCGTGTGGGCCCAGACCATCGAGCTGCTTGAGGCCACCATAGCGGCTACCCATGCCAGCAGCGAGGAGAAATAGGGTTGGTTTCATACTGATTTTTTAAGAATTAACATTGCGTGTGCAAATTTACATTTTTTTATTTGAATACCGCGTTTTTGCGCGCGTTTTTCGCGCCTTTTCGGCTGTAAAGATGCTGACGGCAGTGTGCTGCGCTGCGCTGTGCCGCCTTTTTGACCAATGGCTTGTGTCGGTGCGTTTCGCGCGATATAGCGCATGGCGACACGCTTCTGGGGCATCGCGGACATCGGTCTGCCCTTGTCGGCTCTTCGATTTGCCCTTGTCAGTTGCACGGTCTGCCCTTGTCGTGAAAACTATCTGCCCAGCGTGTGCGGCTTTTCGCCCAGTGTGAAGGTGCTGCAAAGGGCGAAAAATGGTCGTTATGATGGGGCTTTGCTCATTCTGCTTGGCAATTTACGCCCACCGCTGCGCCTTGTCTGCCCTCGCGCGTGGTCGCGCTCTTTGCAGCCGCACCCTGCGCGTGGCGCGCTGCTGCCCATTCTGACGGGGCGAAAAGCGCGAAGTTTTCTCCCGTACCGCGAAATGTGACAATCCGATGCGCGCTGCGCTGTGCCGCCATCGGCCTATTTTCGTGCGTCGGTCGGCCGTTCATCTCCGATTTATTTTGTATCTTTGCGGGCAAAACCTCGATATAAATAGATATATGGTAAAGCACATCATCCTCTGGACACTGCGCGACGACCT
>JAGHRU010000006.1 GCA_018066225.1 Candidatus Equimonas enterica | reverse complement strand
AAGAAATCGTGCCTCTTGGCGCGATTGGACTCCAACGCGAGCCCGGTATGCAGAAAGAGGGCGAGTATGACGAGAGGAACGTAACGCTCGAACACACCAGCGCAGCTCACACCAACCACTAATACCTCAAGTATATCTACGACGAGACCGCTGGCGTTGGCACTGTGCTTGCTCCTGCTGGTGACGGCGCTATCTTCAACCTCGCTGGTAAGCGCGTTACGGCTGCCGAGCGCGGCATCTGCATCGTAGGTGGCAAGAAGGTCATCCGTTAAGCCATTTAGTTCCCTTTGCAATTTGATAGCACTGCCGTGGGGTCGCCCTCACGGCAGTGCCTTGTTTTATTGGGTATCCCGATGCCACCGCACGGTCTGCCCTTGTCGTGAAAACGCTCTGCCCAGATAGTGAGAACTATCCGGGCAGAGCGTTTCACTTATCTGCCCAAGCACGGCTGGTGCTCTGCGCGCCCGTGCTTTCGTGTCGCGTGGTGTGCCTTACGCGCCGTCCGCATGGCGGTGCTCCTGCAAGAGGATTTCCTCCAAAGGCAGACGCATGAAGTCGCGCTCGGCGATGCGCGGATGCGGCAGTGTGAGCCGCGGATGCTGCACCACGACTTCGCGCTCGGCGTCGTCGAAGAGGCGCAAAAGGTCGATGTCGATGATGCGGTCGTAGTGCTGCCCACCGCTGCTCTTGCGCGTGCGTCCCAGTTCGCGCTCTATGCGCTGCGTTACCTCGAGCAGAGCCATCGGGTCGGTCTCTGCGGTGCGCAGGGCGATGGCTGCATTGAGGAAGTGGTGGCACGAGTCCATCTCTACGGGTGCCGTCTCCATCATTGCGGACGCTGCGACACACGGCCCCAATGCCGCTATGAGGCGGCTGGTGGCGGCGTCGAGATAGTGCTGGCGGTCGCCGAGGTTGGAGCCGAGAGAGAGGTAGAGCGTCATGGGTGTAGGAGGGTAGTGGATATGCCTGCAAAGTTACGCAAAATCTGCCACTCTGACGCGCTAACGCCCTTTGTGGCGACGATAAACCGTGCGGAAACGAAAAAAATGCGGCGCAGAGAGCGTTACCTCAAAAGTATTTTGTAACTTTGTAGCGCATAAGCAATTTTTCTGTCAAACCCTATAAAAATTATACACCAATGGCTTTTCTTACAGACGACAAACTCGTCATCGTTGGCGCAGGTGGCGCCATCGGTTCCACTATGGTGCAGACGGCTCTGACCATGCGCCTCACTTCCAATCTCTGTCTCTATGATGTCGTTGCACCCGGCATGATGGGTGTGATGGAAGAGATGTTCCACTGCGGTTACGACGGCGTTACGCTGACGGCTACCACCGACCCCGAAGAGGCTTTCAAGGATGCCAAGTACATCATCTCCTCTGGCGGTGCTCCCCGTAAGGCTGGCATGACCCGTGAGGACCTCCTCGCTGGCAACTGCGCCATCGCACGCGGTCTGGGCGAAAACATCAAGAAGTACTGCCCCGATCTCAAGCACCTCATCGTCATCTTCAACCCCGCAGACCTCACTGGCCTTGTTGCCCTGCTCTACTCCGGCCTCAAGCCTTCTCAGGTGACCACGCTCGCCGCTCTCGACTCCACACGTTTGCAGAGCGCTATCGCCAAGAAGTTTGGCGTGAAGCAGTATGAGGTGACGGGTTGCGCCACCTACGGCGGCCACGGTGAGCAGATGGCCGTATTTGGCAGTGCTGTCAAGGTCAAGGGCACGCCTCTCTATGACCTCATCGGCACCGACGCTTGCAGCGAGGCTGACTGGGAACAGCTCAAGAAGGACACCACGCAGGGTGGTGCAAAGATTATCGAGCTTCGCGGCCGCAGCTCTTGGCAGAGCCCTGCTTACTGCTCCGTTGAGATGATACGCGCCATCATGGGCGGCGAAAGCTTCCGCTGGCCCGCTGGTACTTACGTCAAGAACGAGAAGTATCAGAACATCATGATGGCGATGGACACCACGCTCAGCACAGCGGGTTGCACCTATCAGATGCCCAAGGGTACGGCAGAAGAGATGGCAAAGCTCGACCAGAGCTATGCTCACCTCTGCAAGATGCGCGACGAACTCGTCACGCTCGGCATCATTCCTGCCATCAGCGAGTGGGGCAAGATCAACCCCAACCTCTAATCGCTGCTGCTGGTAGCCCAGTTGGCTAAATAGCGCGCCCGCCACACTCTCTCGGGAGAGTGTAGCGGGCGCTTGTCGTAGGCGCAGAGCGTGTGCGGCTACTGCTGCTTCTTTATCTTTTTGAGCGCCTTGAGGGCGGCCTTACCGGCCTTTTCGCCTTGCTTTATCATGTAGTCTATCTTCTTCGGCTTGAAGTCTGCCGCCGAGCAGTTGCGCAGTTCGGGATTGATGTAGAGGTCTGCCTGTCGCACGTTCTCGTCGTATTTGTTGAGATCGGGACGGGTTAGCACCCACGACAAGACTGCACCCAAGCCTTCGTTCTTGCCCCTGAGGCTCTGCCAGAGTTCCCCTTTCTTATCGCTTTTCTTACGTTTGTTTTGCGTCAGATCCACGGCGATGACGATGTCTGCGCCCATGGCTTTCACCACATCCACGGGGAGGTTGTTGAGCATACCGCCATCGACCAGGAGCATACTGTCCTGCTCTACGGGCTTGAAGACGCCGGGTATCGCCATGCTGGCGCGCATGGCCTTGGGCAGATTACCCCTTCGGAGCACCACTTCCTTACGCTCGCGCAGATCGACGGCGACGCAGCGGAAGGGGATGGGTAGGCGGTCGAAGTTGATGTCGCCCCTGCGGCGTGTCATGGTGGTGAAGAGGCTGACGATGCTGTCGCCGTGGCTGAGTCCTACGGTGCGGCGACGCTGCGTGTCGGGGTTCTTGGCGTGTTTCACGGGGAAGCCAAAGACATAGAGCGTGCTGTCGCGCCGCGTAAACATCCGCGACGATGACTGCTGGTCGCGGTCGGTCAGGAGCGAAATCCACTGCTGCGAGTGGAAGAGGCTGTCGAGGTCGGCAGCGCGATAGCCCACGCTGTACAGCGCACCGATGATAGAGCCGATGCTGGTGCCCGCGATGTAGTCTATCTTCACCCCCGACTGCTCGATGTATTTCAGCACGCCGACTTCGGCGGCTCCTTTCGCGCCGCCGCCGCCGAGCACAAGCCCCACTTTGGGGCGGCGAACTGCGGTGCGTTTCTTCTTGCGCCCTCCTGCGCCGCTGGCTTCGAGGCAGAGGCCAAAGCAGAGTCCTACCAAGAGGAGCAGCAGGGGGAGGCGACGGAGGTGGCGGCCTGTGCCGCGATGCGTGTGTGGGGTCATAGTTGGAGATAGGTTTCGGGTGGCACTTTAATGAAATTGGTCGAAATGTCGGTCGCTACGACAAGGGCAGACCGTTCGCCTCATCTGGGCAGATGGTGTGTCGCGTCTGGGCAGATAGTGCGTCGCGTCCGGGCAGATGGTGACGGGTATCTCGGCTATTGGTGCTAATCGCCTGATAGGTAGATTGTTGCGGTTTCACTTCTTTTTCGGTCGCAGCGTCACGAGCGGGACTATCATTTCCTCCATCGAGATGCCGCCGTGCTGGAAGGTGTCGTGGTAGTACTGCACGTAGTGGTTGTAGTTGTTGGGATAGGCAAAGAAGCGGTTGCCCGTGGCGAAGATGTAGGCCGTGGAGAGGTTGGGCGCGGGCAGGCCAAGGCGTTGCGGCTGTCGCACCTCATAGACCTCCTTGACATTGTAGTTGAGGTTCTTGCCCAGCTTGTAGCGCAGGTTGGTGTTCACGTTCTTGTCGCCAATGACCTTGGTGGGCTGATCGACGCGGATGCTGCCGTGGTCGGTCGTGATGAGTATCTCGTAGTCCGTCTCGGCCAGTTGGCGAAAGAGGTCGCGTATGGCCGTGTGCTGAAACCACGAGGTGGTGATGGAGCGGTAGGCGGCTTCGTTAGCAGCCAGTTCGCGCACCATCTTCGACTCCGTACGAGCGTGGGAGAGGATGTCGATGAAGTTGATGACCAGCACGCCGAGTGTCGCTTGCGTGAGATTGCTAAACGATGAGAGCAGGCGGTCGGCGGCGGCCGAGTCGTTCACCTTGTTGTAGGTGAAGGTTTCGCGGCGACGGTAGCGCAGCAGTTGCTCGCGTATGAGTGCTTCCTCGTTTTGGTTCTTACCCTCATCCTCCTCTTCATCGACCCAGAGGTGAGGGTACATCTGCTTGATTTGCAGCGGCATCAAACCAGAAAAGATGGCGTTGCGCGCATACTGCGTTGCCGTGGGCAGGATGGTGTAGTAGAGGCTTTCGTCGATGTTGAAATCGTCGGCAAGGAGTTCGGCCACAGCGCGCCACTGGTCGTAGCGGAAGTTGTCGAGCACCAGCAGAAAGACACGCTTGCCTGCCGATAGACGTGGGAAGACAGCGCGTCGCATCACGTCGGTGCTCATCAGCGGCCGTGACGCATCATCGGGATGGGTGATCCACGCTTCGTAGTTGCGGCGCACAAACTTGGCGAAGGCGAGGTTGGCTTCTTCCTTTTGCTGCAATAGCATCTCGCTCATCGTGTTGTCGGGACTGGCCGCCAAGCGCAGTTCCCATGTCGTGAGCCGCTTGTAGAGTTCCGTCCAGTCGTCCGCCGTCTTGGCCTCATCGACCTGCATGGATAGGCTGGCAAACTCCTGCTGGTAGTCTCTCTGCGTCACCTCCTGCACGATGGCGTTTTTGTGGATATTCTTTTTGAGCGTCAGCAGGATCTGGAGCGGATTGACGGGCTTGATGAGATAGTCGGCTATTTCTACGCCGATGGCTTGGTCCATCAGGTCTTCGGCTTCGTTTTTCGTCACCATGACCACGGGCAAGGCAGGGCGTAGTCGCTTGATGCCTTCCAGTGTCTCGAGCCCTGAGAGCCCTGGCATATTCTCGTCCAAGAGCACGAGGTCAAAGTCGTTGTCGCGGACCATGTCGATGGCATCCGTTCCGTTGGAGGCGGTGTCCACCACATAGCCGCGCTTTTCGAGGAAGAGGCGGTGAGGACGGAGCAAATCTACTTCGTCATCTACCCAGAGTAGGCGTGCTTCCATGTGTGTGATAGTGTCGTTGATGTGCCCGTCAGATGCTGCGTAGTAGGGCGCAGTGTGCCAGCGGACATAGGCGTTGGGAAGTTTTGTTTGCAAAGGTACTAATTATTTCCTACCCTGCCAAGGCCTTCTGCCTTTTGTTGTGGCGGGCAGAAACAAGCGAGAGGAGAAAGACTTTCTGGCCTTTCTCCTCTCGCTGTAAGCTCAAAGTGACCGAAGCGCGACTCGAACCCGCACAGCCATTACTGGCCAGGGATTTTAAGTCCCTCGTGTCTACCATTCCACCATTCGGGCTTTGCGGTGCAAAGTTACGGCTTTTCTGCGAAGTGAACAAGCGCAGCCACCGCTTTTTTTGCTTGCAGCAGGTGTCAGTCGATACGCGCTGCGTAGATAACGTTGTCGATACGTTGCAGTTCGGCACAGACATGGGCGACGTCCTCGGTGTCATAGACGGCTATCAGCATCTCGCCGTCGAAGATGCCGGCATCGGTAGTTAGGGCGATGCTCTTGACGACATACTGCTTGAGTTCTTCCAAGACGTTGGCGATGCTGTGCAGCACGCCGTGGTCGTCCACGCCCTTG
>JAGHRU010000099.1 GCA_018066225.1 Candidatus Equimonas enterica | reverse complement strand
GAAGTATTGATTTGGGTCGTCCGTGAGGGGAATGAAGCGTAGCACTTTGCGCTCAATGTCGTCCGTATGTGCTGCGGTGAGTTTGGCGCGTATGTGCTCCGTGACGGCTTTGATGTTGGACATCAAGAGCTTGATGTCGGGGAACACTGCCACATTGACGTTCTGCAGGACGTAGTCGGGCGCATCGCCCTCGGTGAAGATGCGGTAAGTACTATTGATAAGGCCACCACCAAGGGGCTCAATTTTAGCAATTTTGCCCTCAATGGCAAAGCGCTCGGCAATAGGATTAAGATTCATAGGTCGATAGGTTTTTATTGTCTTGGACTGCAAATATACATATTTCTTGCAGAATATGCCGCGTTTTCGGACAGAAAATTGTAATTTTGTGTCCGTTAATCGCAAATCACCTTCCCGTTATGTCGCAAAAGTTTCCTCATACGATACTCGTTGATGCCGCGTACATAGAGCGCGTGGCCTTCAATCTCACTGTCAATTTCGAGCGCATGCTTGGTCGTCGCATACCCCCTGCCGACATGGCGCAGTGGCTGGTCTGCATAGCCTTGGACGGCGGCGTGCAGCCTGCGAGTGGCGATGTGCAAGTCGTCTTCATCTATCCGCCCTCTGCGCCTGCCTTGAAGTATTTTGTGCCCAGCGACTTTGCCCGAGACATCAATGGCAAAGCCTTTAAGGACGACCTCGCGGAGTTTAGCATCGCAGCATACGAAGTGCCCGACATCACGACGGCAGACGACTATCTGCTGGACCTCACCCGGGAGATGATGGCCAGCCGAGAGATGACCCACCTGATGGTCATCGGCGATGCTGACAATGCGGCGCTCATGCACGAACTTTCGCGTATCGTCAGCACTGCGCCGAGCAGCGAAATGCCCGAGCGCATCGTTACGCTCTTTACGATGACGCCCGGCACGGTGCGCGGTGTGCGCGAAGAACTCTTGGGCTACTCCCTAATGGCTGCGATGGGCATCCATGCCGATGAGTTTAGAGGGTAAAATAGGACAAACCGACAATAAAGGCGGAGAGCAACCCCGTAGGGATGAAAACGTGTGTGAGTCGTGTCGTAGCAGAGAAAACGACCAATCAGTGCGGCGCGCAAAAGCGCAAAAATCTTGACAATCGCGCCGACGGCTTTTAGCGCGAAAAGGCGGACGAAAAAGACGCTGTCGCGGAAAAAAAGACGCACTCTGCGCAACGAGCGAAAACGATAAGGGTAAGCAGGTGGCACGGCTTGCCCTTATCGTTTGTCGCGTCTGCCCATTTCGGCGCGTCTGCTCTGCCCATGTCGTGTGCGTGCTTTGCGGATGAAATATGAGGTGAGGTGGGTTATGTGCTTCGTAATCAGCGGGTTGTGATGCTGTGTCGTGGCTGCGTTTTTTTCGCCTCATGGCTCTCGGGCGCACAAAGGTCGTATTCTCGTGGCCTTTGCGGCGGTGGGGTGGGGAGATGCCCGCACCAGAATGTCCCGACAAATAGACCAACAACTGGGGACGGCGAGCTCTGAAAACACCCTTGATGTGGCGCGCGTGCAGAAATTATTGCCTATCGGCTTTGCCACTTGAAAATAAAGCAGTAATTTTGTGGCGGTTTAGGCGCAGAGGGGCAAATAGCCTTGCTGCGCGGCTCTGCACAGTGGAGATTATCCTTATAACCCAATACTCAAAATACAAGCACTAATGCCACAGATTTCTGAACGAGCGGTAGCAATGCCGCAATCGCCAATTCGCAAATTGGCACCGCTGGCTGTCGCTGCCAAAGCACGCGGCGTAAAAGTTTATCATCTCAACATCGGGCAGCCCGATCTGCCCACACCCCAGGAAGGTCTTGACGCCCTCATGCACGTGGGACGCAAGACGCTGGAATATTCTCCCTCACAGGGTATCCAGAGTTACCGCGAAAAACTCGTGGGATACTACGACAAGTTTAATATCAAACTCGACACCGAGGACATCATCGTCACCACGGGCGGCAGTGAGGCTGTGCAGCTGGCCTTCCTTGCTACGCTCAATCCGGGCGATGAAATCATCGTGCCCGAGCCTGCGTATGCCAACTACAAGGCTTTCGCTATGACGGCTGGTGCTATCGTGAAGCCCATCCATACCAGCATCGATGAGGGTTTCGCGCTGCCCAAAGTGGAAGAGTTTGAAAAACTCATCGGCGAGCGCACGCGCGGTATCCTCATCTGCAACCCCAACAACCCCACAGGCTATCTGTATAGCCCCGAGGAAATGGAGCAGATACGCCAGATTGTCAAGAAACACGACCTCTATCTCTACTCCGACGAGGTCTATCGTGAGTTTGCCTATACGGGCAAGCCTTATGTCAGCGCATGCCACCTCGAAGGCATCGAGCAGAACGTCATCATGATCGACTCCGTGTCGAAGCGTTACAGCGAATGTGGCATCCGTATCGGTGCGATGATTACGAAGAACGAAGAAGTGCGCAAGGGCGTGATGAAGTTCTGCCAAGCCCGTCTTTCGCCCCCACTTATCGGCCAACTCATTGCCGAGGCCAGCATCGACGCCAGCCGCGAATACTGCGAAGGCTGCTTCAATGAGTATCTGGAGCGTCGCAACTGCCTCGTGGAAGGCCTCAACGACATCCCCGGTGTCTATTCGCCCGTGCCTACTGGCGCGTTCTACACCGTAGCGCGTCTGCCGGTCGATGACTGTGAGAAGTTCTGCGCATGGTGCTTGACGGACTTCAACTACGAAGGCGAAACCGTCATGATGGCGCCTGCTGCCGGCTTCTACTTTACGCCCGGCGAAGGCCGCAATGAAGTGCGCATCGCCTATGTGTTGAAGAAAGAAGACTTGAAGCGTGCGCTCGTCGTTCTGAAGAAGGCCATCGAAGCCTATAACAATCTGAAATAACCCAAAGTAGTGGTTGGCAGTCGTCGTACTGCCAACCCTACTCCTATTACATTACCACCATCAATACCAATCTATTACTCGCTCGTCGCTTCTTCCGCAGCAGTCGCAG
>JAGHRU010000121.1 GCA_018066225.1 Candidatus Equimonas enterica | reverse complement strand
CGAGGGCACCTTGTGGCGCAGCCGCTGCCAGCCCTCTATCTGCTGCACGACGTAGCGTGCGTCCCATGCCGTCTGCTTGCCCAGCATTAAGGCAACTGCTTGGGGCGACATGGTGCGGTGGTCGGCGATGAATTGGCGCAGGGCGTCGGCGTCTTGGGGCATAGGCGTGTGGGGTTGTGGCTATGGTATGACTTGGTAGTGGGCTTTGGCCTGGGCGCGGGTGCGGAGGTTGAAGTGCCACCATTCGGTGGGCAGTACGCGCCAGCCGCCTGCGCTCATCACGCGGCGCAGCAGTCGTCGGTTGGCGAGTGCTGTGGCCGAAATCTGCCTGCGCTGACGGAAGGTGGCTTCTTCGCGCACATGGGCCAAGCGGCCGAGGTGATCGACCACGGTGCCCATGGCGATGGTGTCGCCCGTAGCGCGCTGGCAGAGCGAAATATCGACGGCGAGGCCGTAGTTGTGCAGGCCGCCGCCATGGGCAGGGTTGCTGACGTAGTTTTGCTGCGCCGTGCCGCGTACGACATCCCACATCCGCTGCTGGATGGCCATCGGGCGTGCGGCGTCGAAGACGATAAGGGCAAGGTCTGCGCGCTCCTTGGCCAGGGCTTTGGCGGCCTTGCGCAGGGCGGTGATGGCTTCGGGGTGGAGGTAGGCGTGGTGGAGGTCGGTGTAGAGCACGCGCCCGGTGAAGTTGTCGGCGCGGCCATACATGAGGCTGATGCGCACCTCGGGGATTTCCTCGGCGATGTCGCGCAGTCCTTGCGCCTCTATGCGGCGTTCGATGGCGGTCTTGTTGGGCGATGCTGCCGTGGTGTCGCTGTCGGCTTTGACGGTGACGGGGCAGATGGCGGCTACGGCACGCGGTGGCTGCTGCTGGCAGGCCGTCAGCAGCGCGAGTGCAGAAAAGAGGAGGAAGAAAAGGCGCATAACAAGTCGTTTTTTCCTGTCTGGGCAGACTGGGGAAACGGTCTGCCCGGACAGTTTTTCCGGATTGCCCAGATGGTTTTTTCGGATTGCCCGGGCGGTTTTCAGGCCATCGTCGCTGCGCTCTGGATGAGCGGGCGAATGGTGCGCAGGATGTCCTCCAACTCGGCCACTGTGGTGGCACGCAGCATGGCGATGCGCGTGGGGCGGAAGTTGGGGATGCCCTTGAAGAGCGGCGAGGCTGCCAGATGGCGGCGCACATGGAGTATGCCGCGGTATTCGTCGATGCGCGTCACACTCTCGTGGATTTGCTCACGCAGGATGTCGAGTCGCTCGTCGATGGTCAGTGCGGTAGGTGCGGTGGCATCGAGGGCCTCGCGAATGTCGCGGAATATCCATGGCTGTCCGAAGGTGGCGCGCCCCACCATGATGGCATCGACGCCATAAGTGTCGAAGGCGTGGACGGCGTCGGCACCGCTGCTGATGTCGCCGTTGCCGATGACGGGGATATGCAGGCGTGGGTTGCGCTTCACCTCGCCGATGAGCGTCCAGTCGGCACGGCCTTCATACATCTGGGCACGGGTGCGCCCGTGTATGGTGAGGGCCTCGATGCCGACGTCCTGCAACTGCTCCGAGAGCGTAGGGATGATGAGCGAATGGCTGTCCCACCCTAATCGCGTCTTGGCCGTGACGGGTACACGACGACCGACGCGCTGCACCACGGCGTCGGCTATCGAGAGCAGCAACGGCACGTTTTGCAGCAGACCAGCCCCAGCCCCCTTGCCCGCTACGCGCTTGACAGGGCAGCCGAAGTTGAGGTCGAGCACATCGGGGTGCGCCGTTTCGACCACGATGTCTGCCGCGTCGGCCACGGCGACAGGGCCTTTGCCGTAAATCTGGATGGCCACGGGGCGT
>JAGHRU010000181.1 GCA_018066225.1 Candidatus Equimonas enterica | reverse complement strand
ACCATAGAGCCTGTGCGCGATTGAAGATAGATCTCAATGCTTCGCGTGTGGTCAATCGCAATAGTTCCATACAATATATGATAGATGGGATGCCGACCACGCAGACAGGTTCGTTTACGATGACTACTATCTCGCTGGGTACGGCGTTCCAAGGTAGTGGTAATGCCGACAACGGCTACAACAGTGCGGCCTTCGAGAAGTTTGTCTCGCTGCTTGATAGTTACCGTAGTGTGGTAGAGTCACGCTATAAAGGTGCTATCTACCCCTCAGGCACTGGCGACTACGCCGGTAAACCCTTTGATACGGCCAATGGCACCGTGGAGCGTTTTAGTGCGGATGTGATGATACCTGCGTTCCTCAATGCCTACACCAACAATACGGGCTTTGATATCTTCCCCGCCTTGAAGCGTATGCTGCCCAACTGGTCTGTCACTTACGGAGGCTTATCCAAGTTGAATGCGATGAAGCGCATCTTCAAGTCCTTCAACCTCAATCACGCTTACAAGAGTATTTATACGGTAGGCTCTTACAATACATTTACGACATACCAAGAGTATATGGCTGGTGTTGGGTTCATCAACGATGTCGCCACAGGTGCGCCTATACCTTCGTCGATGTACGACATTTCGACCGTCAGCATCAAAGAGTCGTTCTCGCCACTCTTCGGCATTGATATGACGTTCCAAAACAGTTTGACGGCGAAGGTGGAGTATCGCAAGACCCGCGTGCTGACGCTATCGATGACTTCGTTGCAACTGAGTGAGACTTGTAGTAACGACTTTGTCATAGGTATGGGTTATAAGATAGCAGACCTCAATCTCTTCGCCCCCAAGAAAAGCGTACACCGTGCGCCCAACTCTCGTAAGAACCTTGGTGATGACGAAGACGAGGAAGGTAATAAGTCGCAAAGTAATATACAGGGAGCGAACAAGGGCTTCCCACATTCTCTCAATCTTCGTTTGGATATCTCGTTCCGCAATCAGAGTGCGATAACGCGTGACATCTCAACGCTGCTTTCGCAAGCCACCTCTGGCAATCAAGCCGTACAGATTAGTTTCTCTGCGGACTATGCTTTATCCAAGTTCTTGACCTTGTCGGCCTACTACGACCGCCAGATGAACAAGCCTTTGCTGACAGCATCATCTTATCCTGTTACCACGCAAGACTTTGGCATCAATCTCAAATTTATGCTCAACCGATAACGCTCTGACTAATAGCCATCGCGTTTTGTCATAATGTAAGTAGAAGAGGAAATAAAATAAAAAATGGGATGCATCTGCATCCCACCCATGTTAACCTTAAATCTAATACTATGAAAAACACGATGCAAAATTACACTTATTTTTCAAAATAACAAGACTTTTGCCAAGAAAAATCGCAAATTATCGTAATTTTTCTTATGTTTGTTCTTGTATTGCAAGCCAAACATGTCAAAACGAGCGCAAAAATTATGTAATACGATGATTGGTGAGCAAATATTCCGTATCTGAATATCATATATCGTTTAATTCTACCAAGAGTGAAAGCAATACGACAAATGACACAGAAACTTTCCAAGATGCTCTTGCGGTGTCTTGTTTGGTTGCGACGATTGCCCTATCGACGAGGCTATGGCATTCACTCTCCCTTTGCTTTTAGACTGGTCACGCAAGTGTTTTACAATAAGGAAAAGTACTATGCTTATGAACGTTTGGCGCAAGAGCAACGTCACACACCGCCTTGTGATATTACTTTGCGGGATTGTCGCTTGTGCTTTCGTTTGGCCAATGATTTTCAACCACAACTCATTGTTGTACCTGCTGGCAGCAATTACGACCTATTGGCCAAGTATTTCGAAGCCGGATGTCGGCGTGCTATCCTTCGTCGGAGTAATGCAGAAATGCCAAGTGCGAATGCTCTATACTATATAGGCCGACAAAATGCCATTGCGTTTCTTTCAAATGAACTTCCCACCACGACTTCACCCTATGTAATAATCGTGGAAGGCATCTACGATAGTCCATTGCATCGGCAGGCATGGCAGCGTTGTCTAACGAGACTAACACCTGCACATCACGCGGTCACATTTAATCTTTATCGTTACGGTTTGATTTATATCACTTCAAAACTTAATACCCAACATTATACCATCAATTTTTGGTAGGAATGCTTTTATTTGCAATTTTTAAGCCTTAATATTTGGTTGTGTCATACGATTTTTATAATTTCGCGCCCGATTTACAGCAATAACAAACATTTATCTTCATAAAATATGTATTGGACATTAGAACTTGCAACAAAGTTGGAGGATGCGCCATGGCCTGCCTCCAAGGAGGAACTCATCGACTATGCACTGCGCTCTGGTGCACCGATGGAGGTCGTTGAAAATCTGCAAGAGTTGGAAGACGAAGGCGAGATATACGAAACCATAGAGGATGTATGGCCCGACTATCCCGACAAAGAAGATTTCCTCTTCAACGAAGACGAGTATTAGCAGAGCAAGCATATTACCACCCCAATGTAGGAGGACGAATGACGCTAACAGTAGTTCGTCCTCCTACATTTTTCGTTTCATATAGGTGCTATTGGCTAAAATACTGCCATCTTCCAAGGCCACGTCGCAGTTTTTTTGTAACTTTGCGGCACAATCATCTCCAAGCTTATGCAACAGAAAATCATTATCCTCGATTTCGGTTCACAGACCACGCAACTCATCGGCCGCAGAGTCAGAGAACTTGGCACGTTTTGTGAAGTGCTGCCATACAATAAGTTTCCTCACGACGACCCGAGTGTTATTGGTGTTATACTCGGTGGCTCGCCTTATTCGGTCTATGACCCCGAAGCATTCCAAATCGATTTAAGTCGTATTCGTGGCCGATTGCCTATCCTTGGCATCTGCTATGGTGCACAATATATGAGCCATATCTATGGCGGCAAGGTCGAGCCTGCGGCCACGCGAGAGTACGGCCGTGCCAACCTTGACACTTTCGAGGCAGATAATCCTTTGTTGCGAGGTCTCGACGCAGGCTCACAAGTGTGGATGAGCCATGGCGATACGATTACTGCTATTCCCGAAGGTTTCCGCTGCATAGCATCTACCAGTAAGGTGAAATATGCCGCCTATCAAGCCGACGGAGAGCAATTGTGGGGCGTACAATTCCATCCTGAAGTTTTCCATTCGCTGCAAGGCACGCAACTACTTCGCAACTTTGTCGTTGATATTTGCGGTAGCCGTCAAGATTGGAGTGCTGCCTCTTTCGTTGAGACTACGGTAGAGGAGATACGCTCTCAGGTGGGTGGTGACCGTGTTATCCTTGGCCTTTCAGGCGGTGTGGATAGCAGTGTAGCCGCAGTGCTGCTCAATAAGGCCATCGGTGACCGACTGACTTGCATCTTCGTTGATCACGGTATGCTGCGTAAGGACGAGTTTGCCAATGTGATGCACGACTACGAATGTCTTGGCCTCAATGTCATCGGTGTCGATGCCTCTGCCAAGTTTTTTGCCGACTTGCAGGGGGTTACCGATCCCGAGCAAAAGCGCAAAATCATTGGCCGCGACTTTGTGGAAGTCTTCAATGCCGAAGCGCAAAAGATAAAAGATGCCAAATGGCTGGCGCAAGGCACCATCTACCCTGACCGTATCGAGAGCCTTAACATCACAGGCAAAGTTATCAAAAGCCACCACAACGTTGGTGGTCTCCCCAAGGATATGCACCTTTCGCTGTGCGAGCCTCTGCGTTGGCTCTTCAAGGACGAAGTGCGCCGCGTAGGTCGCCAGATGGGGATGCCCGAGCACCTTATCACGCGCCATCCTTTCCCCGGCCCAGGCCTTGCCGTCCGCATCCTCGGTGACATCACTCCCGAGCGCGTCCGCATCTTGCAGGAGGCTGATGACATATACATCCGTACTATGCGCGACTACAAGGTGCGTCTCTCGGGCGAAGAAGCCCGCAGGGTGCTCGCCGCAGGTGTCCCTGCCGACCTTGACCGTAATGGCGAAATAGAAGTCAGCCTCTACGATCAAGTATGGCAAGCGGGTGCTGTGCTGCTCACAACAGTGCGCAGCGTAGGCGTCATGGGCGATGAACGCACCTACGAGCATCCTGTGGCGTTGCGTGCCGTCACCTCTACCGACGCCATGAGTGCCGACTGGGCACACCTACCTTATGACTTTATGGCGAAGGTCAGCAATGATATTATCAATCATGTCAAGGGGGTCAATCGTGTATGCTACGACATCTCCTCCAAGCCGCCTTCAACCATTGAGTGGGAGTAATGCACAAAGGATATCTCATCACAGTATGCCTATTGTTGCTGCCACTTGCGATGGTAGCGCAGAGGGAGGTCGAAGATAGCGTACCGGTCACAGATACACGCCTCTTTGACGGCGTTGCTGAGACTTTCCCCGAATATCCGGGTGGTGAAACTGCCTTGCTGCAATACTTGCGCGACAACATTCGCTATCCCAAGGAGGCTTATGACAATGGCATTGAGGGGCGTGTCATTGTTAGTTTCCTCGTCGTCAAAGACGGCAGCGTGCAGCAGATAACAGTGATGCGTAGCCCAGACGAAAGTCTTTCGCGTGAAGCCGTGCGCGTCGTTAGCGGAATGCCGCATTGGAAGCCTGGCACACGAAATGGCAAGCCAGTTGATGTGAGGTACACTTTGCCCGTGACCTTTGCCATTCAGTGATGTGAGAGGGTGTGTCAGTAGTCGTGACACACCCTTTTTGTTGTTAATGTAAAACCCGCAAATCACGATGAAGCCACTATTTACTCTGCTATTGATGGTCGCTGTGCTGCCTCTTGCTGCGGTAGCGCAGACAGCCATCGTCCCTGCCGTTCCTCACGATAGTCTGTTGATGCGTCCTTTTGGTGCAGCCGATGAGGCCATGTTTGCTCATCCCTCGCGTGAGTTCTATCCAGAGACATGGTTTCACTTCGTGGGCGGCAATGTGGACCGTGCTGGCATTACGCACGATTTAGAGGCCATCGCCCGTGCAGGTATCACGGGCATTGCCTTCTTTCATGGCGCAGTAGGCGACGGCACCGACTGGCCCGGTACGCGTGAGCATACCGAATGTCTATCGCCACGTTGGGAGTCGCTGCTGACGCATACGGCCAGTGAAGCACATAGGCTGGGCTTGCGTTTCTCCATACAGACCTGTCCAGGCTGGGCGATGAGTGGAGGCCCTTGGGTGAAGCCCGAGCAGGCTATGCGTCACATTGCATATAGTAGGACGGATGTTATAGGCGGTAGGCAGGTCGTATGCGCTCTACCTGCAGCGGCTACCGACACTGTGCACGACTATCGTGACATCATGGTCGTGGCGTTTACTACGCCCGCGGATTCCACTGGGCCCCCGCTCTAGGTGGCAAAAATGCAGGCGGATACGCTGACAGGGCAGTGGTACCAACACGTCAAATGGCAACAATCGCAACCCATGACCCGAGC
>JAGHRU010000092.1 GCA_018066225.1 Candidatus Equimonas enterica | reverse complement strand
ACTACTACGTGCCACGCTTCGAGCACTACTTCGAGCAGCGTCGTCGGGGCACGTCCTTCGACTTCGCCCAGTGGGAAAACGACTGGGTAGAACACTACACACCCTCGCCCACGCCCGAGCGATGCACCACGCCGCAGCTCGTGGCCTACGCCGTAGCGCTGCTGACATGCCCACCCCATGCCGACCATCTGCCCAGTCTCGACGATTTCACTGCCCAGTAAAATATTTTACAATGGGCATTGTAATTTATTTTAATGGGCACTAAAATCTATTTTAACGGGCACTAAAATCAGACTTATTGCCCTATCCCTATCTTCCGCCTCACCTATGAAGTTCTCCGAAATCATCGGCCAAGAAGCCACCAAAGCCCTGCTGCTCGACCAGCACCGCCAGCAGCGCATCCCCCACGCCCAGATGCTCTGCGGCCCAGAGGGTGTCGGCAAGTTTGCCCTCGCCCTCGCCTATGCCTCCTATCTGCTGTGCGAAGACCCCACACCAGAGGGCGAGCCTTGCGGCCACTGCAACGGTTGCCACATGACGAAAGCCTTGGCGCACCCCGACCTCCACTTCGTCTTCCCGGCCTACAAGGGGAAAGGCTGGCCGGCCGAGCGCAAAGCCATCAGCGCCGACTACCTCACGCAGTGGCGCGAGATGGTGGCCGCCTCACCCTACTTCGACCTCACGACATGGCGCAGTGCCAGCGGCGTAGAGAGCCAACGCTTCCACATCGGCAACGGCGAGGCAGACGACATCGTGCAGCAGCTCTCGCTCGTGTCGGCGCAAGGCGGCTACAAGGTCGTCCTCGTATGGTTGCCAGAGATGATGAGCGAAGACTGTGCCAACAAAATCCTGAAAGTCCTCGAAGAGCCACCGCGCCAGACCATCTTCCTCATGGTATGCAATAAGCCCGAGATGCTCTTGCCCACCATCAGTTCGCGCCTGCAACGCATCGACGTGCCGCGCCTGAAGACAGAGGAGATACGCGACGCCTTGCTCTCGCAGCAGCACGGTCTTTCGGCCGACGACGCCGACTTCATCGCCAGCAGTGCCGACGGCTCCTACCTCGCCGCCTTACAGCAGATTAAGGTCAGCGCAGACACGGCTGAGTACTTCGATATGTTCACCCTCCTGATGCGCAAATGCTGGATGCGCGACATCAAGGAGATGTACGCGTGGGCCGACAACATCGCCAAGTGGCCACGGCAGAAGCAGCGCGACTTTCTCGCCTACTGCCAGCGCCTCATTCGGGAGAATTTCGTCTATAACTTCGGCCTGCCCGCGCTCAACCACATGAGCCAGAAAGAAGCAGCGTTCAGCCGCAACTTCGCGCGCTTTGTCAATGAGCGCAACGTCATCGCACTGACCACGCTCTTCGACGAGGCACAGCGCGACATCGCTCAGAATGTCAATTCGCGTATGGTCTATACCGACCTCGCCATCAACATCATCGTACAACTGCGTGCTTGACACGCGCTACACAATAAATCGGCCTTTGCTGCGTTTATACACCATGCGATGCTTCTCACACTTCCGCCTCCCACTCGGCCTCTTCGGCTTGTTGATCTGCCTGCTGAGCGTAGCGACACCCGCCGCTGCGCAGGAGCGTAAATTGCAAAACAAGCCTTTCATCGACGAGCGACGCCTGCACTATGGCTTCACCTTCGGCGTGCACGACCAAGGCATTCACCTGCAAAACAACGGCTACATCGACCCCACGACAGGCGACCAGTGGATAGCCGACTGCGACAAGCAGAACTTCGGCTTCTCGGTAGGTGTCCTCGGCGAACTGCGCATCAACCGCACACTGGCCGTGCGCGCTATCCCGAGCCTCCACTTCGGCTCCAAGCACATCACCTACCACAACCAAGCCACCGGGAAACAGGAGACGCAGGACATGAAATCGACTTACATCGGCGTGCCCATCAACCTCAAGGTCACCGCGCCACGCTTCAACAACTATCGGCCCTACGTGGTCGGTGGCATCAGCTTCATGCACGACCTCACAGCCGGCAAGCACACACTGCTGCGCACCAAGCCACTCAACACCTTCTTGGAACTGGGACTCGGCTGCGACTTCTATCTCCCGTTCTTCAAACTCATCCCAGAACTGAAATTCTGCTTCGGACTTGGCAACATCTTGCAGACCGAGCGCAAGGACCTCACCGACCCGTCCCAACTCATCTACACCAACAGCGTGAGTCGGGCCACCAGCAACATGGTCATCCTCTCGCTCTACTTCGAGTAAGCCGACAGCAGCAGTGACGCGCAGACGCAGTGCGCCCCGAAAGTGACAACATCACCTTCGGGGCGCACTGCATAGGTAAGCCGCTGCTTATAGCGTCATATCGATGTCAATCGGCGCAGTCATGGGCGTGGCCTCGGCCTGCTCCTCTGCTATCTCCGTCACGGCCGCCATGGTCTCCGCTGTCGGCTCCTGGCGAGGGGCTTCCTCGGGACGCTCCTCATCACGATAGCGCACCACGGGTTCACTGACAGGGCGACGCTGATCGATGTACTGCGCACAGCCTTCAAAAGCCTCCATAAATTTCAAAATATCCTCACGGTAGAGGAAGATTTTGTGCTTCTCAAAGACTGGTCGCTCCATCTCCGTGCCCTCTTTCACACGCTTGCTCTCCGTCATAGAGATGTAGTACTCACTGCGACGGTCGCGCTTGACATCCAGATAATAGACGCGCTTGCCCGCCTTAATCACCCGCGAGAAGAGTATCTCGCTCTCATTGATTTCGTTCCAGTTATTCATAGTTTATACTTCAATAGTTCATCGTGCCAGCACACTTCGTTCTGGTACTTCTTTCGAGGGCAAAGTTACGCCAAAACTGCGGATAGGGCAAAATATTTTCTCGATTTTTGCCCTACGACTGAAAAAATAGCACTAACTTTGCAGCGTAAATGCCAAAAGCCGTGCCCAAAAGTGGGAATTTCACGGTTCTGGCCACACTTATTAGCATTTAGCCTCCTATGATCAACCGCGCTCTCATTCGTCTCAAAGTCGTACAACTCGTCTATGCCCATTATCAAAACCCCGGCAAGACGCCTGCACAAGCCGAGAAGGAACTCAACTTTAGCCTGCAAAAAGCGTATGAACTCTACCAAGAGTTGCTATCACTACTCGTAGAACTACGCCATCTTGCCCTCCATCGCATAGAGATACAAGAAGAGCGGGGCGGTAGCGTTAGTCCCCAAACCATCTACCCCGACAAGGCACTCGCCGACAACCAGTTGCTCACCCTGCTCGACGGCAATGAGCAACTCTGCGCTTACCGCGAGCAGCACGGCTCCATCTGGGAGGACAACACGGCCATCGTCCGCCACCTCTACAAGGCCATCATCGGGAGTGAAGCGTACTGCGCCTACTTGGCCGAAGGCAATTTCTCTTTCGATAAAGACCAAGACATCATACGCCAAACGTACAAGACGCTGGTATGTGGCAACAAGGCTATTGCCGACCACCTCGAAGAGCATAGCCTATACTGGAACGACGACAAGGACATCATCGACTCCTTCGTGCTCAAGACCATTAAGCGCTTTGACGTTGCGAGCGACGGCACGACGCCGCTGCTGCCCGACTACGACAGCGACGCCGACCACGACTTTGCGCTCCAGCTCTTCCACACCACGCTGCAACGCGCCGACGAAATACGCGAGTTGATACGCGAGAGCAGTAAGAACTGGGAATTTCAGCGCCTGACCTTCATGGATCCCATCATCATGCAGACGGCCTTGGCCGAGATACTGACCTTCTCCACCATCCCTTTGTCGGTGAGCATCAGCGAATATGTCGGCATAGCACAAGCCTATTCTACGCCACGCTCCTACGTCTATGTCAATGGCGTCGTGGACACCGTAGCCAAGCGACTCCGCAGCGAAGGTTTGCTGATGAAGTAGCAGGCGCGCAGCCTCTTCCCCAAGCCAATACTATCAATCCATAACACCCTAACACCTACATCCCTATGCTTACACTCCTGCAAGCCCAAGCCCAAGGTGGCGGCCTGTCTATGATT
>JAGHRU010000183.1 GCA_018066225.1 Candidatus Equimonas enterica | reverse complement strand
CTGACCAGTTGTACCTCACGGTAAAACTCTGCGCGGCACTGCGACGTGAAATAATCACCCAAAAGCGACGTAAGCGTGGCACCGTTATCGACCAGTTTGCCGCCATCATTGTAGTAACCTCTCTGGGCAATACGGTCGTAGTTGAAGTGCTCGGTGTAGAGCGTCAGCGTGCGATGGCGCATCACGACATGGCTAAACACTTGAGCCAACTGCCCCGTGCCGTCGTAGTACAACGAGTCACCCGTGAGCGAGAGCGTGTCGCCCTGCGTCAAACGGACATGACCGACAGCCATAAAGGAATTGCTACCTTGATAGAGCACGGCGCTGTCACACTTCAATCGCATCCCCGAATGGGTCAGCGTGACATGGCCGAAAAGGATTTGTGCTCCAGGGAAGCGGTACTGGTCAGCCTCCAATCTATCGGCGTGCACCAGATGCACCCGTTCATCCTCTCTGCTATGACGCCGCTGGTAAGAAGTAGAGTGCATAGCGTAAGTTTGGGCCAAGAAGAGGAACAACATTCCCATCCAAGCCCAAACCGTATGTCTTGTATGTCGTTGGTATCGCAGTGTCGTAAGGATTTATTTCACCCAGCCCTCATACTGGAAATCGCAGTTGCGCCAGTCGGGATTGACGATGACGTGGGTGGTCTTTATCTTTTGCTTAATCCATTCGTCTATCTTCTCCTTATTTCTAACGAAGAGCACTTCCTCCATAAGGGTCTGATAGTCGTCGGCCATCGTGGCACGGTGTCCATCAATGCGGTTTTTGAGTTTCACGATGGCGCACACCTCCTGTCCTGTCTTGTCGCTGACCATACGGAAGGCTCGCGACACCTCACCCACTTGCATGGTGCTTACCATCTTCGCCACATCCTGCGGCAGGTCTTTCATTTCAAAGCGAGAAGTGATGTTGTAGCCTTGTTGATTGACGAGCAAGCCGTTGTTGTTGCGCGTATCCTTGTCGTCAGAGAGGCGGAAAGCGGCTGCATCAAAGGTGAATTTCCCATCGCGGATATCACCAGCTATGGAGTCCAGCCGCCCCAGACAGCGGGTGATTTCGCTCTCTTCCACTTCGGGTTTCAAGAGGATGTGACGGCAGTTAATCTTGTCGCCGCGCTTCTCTATCAACTGTATGATGTGGTAACCAAACTCGGAGTGAACGATTTTCGACACTTTTTTGGTGTCGTTGAGCGCAAAGGCCACGTTGGCAAACTCATCGACGAGTTCGCCCTTGCCCATAAATCCGAGTTCACCACCACGACGTGCGCTACCCGGGTCTTGCGAATAGAGGAGCGCCAGTGTGGAGAAGGAACTTTCGCCACTATTGACGCGCTGCGCATAGTCGCGCAACTGGCCTTCTACACGCTCCACTTCTTCGCGCGATATTTTAGGCTGTGAGGTGATGATTTGCACCTCCACCATCGTCGGGATATAGGGTATGCTGTCTTCGGGCACGTGCTTGTAATACTCACGCACCTCGGCAGGCGTCACCTTGGTGCTGCGTATGAGACTCTGCTTCACGCCATTCATGAGTTGGTCGTTGCGCGCTTGCTCCTTAAACTCCTCACGAAGTTGAGCAATGGTTTTGTGCGACATCGCCTCCACATTCTCACGTGAGCCGAAGTTCTGAATGAAGTAGTTGATGCGTTGATCGGCAAAGCGGGCGACATCGCCTTCGCTCACCTCCACGCTGTCTATCTCGGCCTGATGGATAAAGAGTTTCTGTATCGCCAGTTGTTCGGGGATGGTGCAATAGGGATTGCTTACCGCCTCTCCGTTCATTTCCTGACTGATGCGTGTCTCCTCTATATCAGAGAGGAGAATAGGCGCATCACCTACGACCCACACGACTTCGTCCACCACATTCTTTTGCGCGAAAGCGGTGACGGCGCAGAGGGCGAGGCATAGCAAAAAGGTTTTCTTCAGCATAGGTTTGCGGGGATTTTAGTGCTTATTGACCGTGCCGAGCACACCTTGGTAGATGGTATGGGGGAACTGCTTGCGTAGTTGTTCCACCCAAGCGGTTTCCAATTGGTTTTGGTAGTCTTCCTGCACGATGGCCTTGACATCACGATAGGACGAAGGCTGCTTGATTTTCTTGCCGACAACGCCCGTGAGCGGGTAATCCTTGAGCGTACGGCCTTCGCCAGTGCCAAAGACCAACTTATCGACGGCTTTGTTTTCGCCTTGCTTCACGAGATAGGGCCCCATGACGACGACGACCGTCGAGTCCTTGTTGATGGTTGCTTTGAGTTGGCTGCGCCATTCTTCGCTCTCGTTGTCAGCCTTTTTGAGGAAGGCTTTGACGCGCTTCTCTGCGGCTTTGTCTTTGGCAAAATAGACGAAGCCCTTGAAACGAGGCTGTGCCCAAGCATATTTCTTCTTGTCGGCAGCATAGACGGCAGCGAGGCCTTTCTCGTCATTAGCAGCCTTGTCCCAGACCTCTTCTTTGGCTACTTCGTAGAGCAACAGGCCATCGTAGTATTCCTGCACGAGATATTGCAGATTGGGGTCAGCCTTGACGCGCACAGCCAGTACACTGTCCATGACTTCCTCACGGGTGCACTGACGCTCACGCATAAGACGGTTTATCATCGACTGTGCGGCAGCCCCTTCTATGCCTTGCTGCTTGAGGGCTGCAAAGATGTCTTCTCGGAGTTCTTCGTAGGGCTCCATCTGCTTACGCGCATCCATGCGGATGATGTGATAACCTACGGGAGAGAGCACTGGCTTGCTGATTTCGGTGGGCGAGAGTTGGTAAGCCGCGTCTTCAAACTCCTTGAAGACCATACCGGGCCCCATCCAAGGCAACTGTCCTCCCTGCTTCACTGTACCGTAGTCAGCACTATATTGCGTCACGAGTTCCTCGAAGTTGGCACCCCCTTGCAGCGCCGTGTAGAGGGAGTCAGCACGAGCGGCCACAGCCGTCTTGGTAGCCTCATCAGCATTTTGCTTCAACGGCAACAGGATGTGGCGACACAGCAGCAAGTCTTTGCCGCCGATGCGCTCTACGGTCTGCTGATAGACGGAACGACCGACGCTATCGACGAATGTCATAACGAAGAGATAGGGCGTGAGTTGCATATCGCGGCACTGGCGAAACTCACGCTGGAAACTCGACAGTGTGTCCTTGCGCAGCCGCTCTGCCGCAGTGACTTTGAGCTTGTAATTGACAAACATTTCAGCATATTCGCTGACGCTTTTCTGCTCTACGACACCCTCCACATCGGTATTCTTGTTGTAGGAGTACTCAAACTCGGCACGGGTGATGTCTTTCCCTGCCACCGTCATGACGACAGGGTTATCTACGGTTTGCGCTATGGCGGCTGCTGCGCAGAGCATCGCAGCGAGTGTGAAGAAAATTCTACGGTATTGCATGGCTTATTTCGAGACAATAGGTATAGGACGATAGGTATAGTATTAGTTGTCGCTGCGCGAATAGTTGGGGGCTTCGGACGTAATCGTGATGTCGTGAGGATGACTCTCGAGCACGCCAGCGTTGGTGATACGCGTAAACTTGGCGTTGTGCAACTGGGCTATGGTGGCAGCACCGCAATAGCCCATGCCAGAGCGCAGACCACCGACGAGTTGATAGATGACCTCCTGTACAGTTCCCTTATAAGGCACGCGACCTGCGATGCCCTCGGGCACCAATTTCTTGACTTCCACCACACCGCTTTGGAAGTAGCGGTCTTTGCTGCCGTTTTCCATGGCTTCGAGAGAGCCCATACCGCGATAGGTCTTAAACTTACGGCCGTTGAAGATGATGGTCTCGCCCGGACTCTCTTCGCAACCTGCCACGAGGCTACCTATCATGACGCAGTAGCCACCAGCCGCCAAGGCCTTGACCACGTCGCCACTATAACGCAAGCCACCGTCAGCGATAAGGGGTACGCCTGTGCCCTCGAGGGCGCGTGCCACATCGTAGATGGCCGACAACTGGGGCACGCCGACGCCTGCTACGACACGCGTAGTGCAGATGCTGCCCGGGCCAATGCCGACCTTGACAGCGTCGGCGCCAGCCTCTACGAGCATACGTGCGGCATCGCCCGTAGCGATATTGCCCACCACGAAATCTACACCCGAGAAAGCGGCTTTCGCCTCGCGCAGTTTCTCTACGACGGAGCGGCTATGGCCGTGTGCCGTGTCGATGACGATGGCGTCAGCACCAGCACTGATGAGGGCTTCCATGCGTTGCAGGGTGTCGGCTGTGACACCCACGCCAGCAGCGACACGCAGGCGACCTTTGGCGTCCTTGCAGGCCATAGGCTTGTCCTTGGCCTTGGTGATGTCCTTATAAGTAATAAGTCCGACAAGTTTGCCCTTGGCATCCACCACGGGCAACTTCTCTATCTTGTTTTCTTGCAGTATCTGCGCCGCGCTCATCAGGTCGGTCTGCTGCGTGGTTGTCACGAGGTTTTCGCTGGTCATCACCTCCTCCACACGTTTGTTGTGGTTGCGCTCGAAGCGCAAGTCGCGGTTGGTGACGATACCCACCAGATGCATGGCGTCATCCACCACGGGGATGCCACCGATGTGATATTCGGCCATAAGGGCCAGAGCATCGCCCACGGTGCGGCCACGCTTGATGGTAACGGGGTCGTATATCATACCGTTTTCGGCACGCTTGACGATGGCAACTTGGCGCGCTTGCTCCTCGATAGACATATTCTTGTGGATGACACCGATGCCACCCTCTCGGGCAATGGCGATGGCCATCGTAGCCTCTGTCACGGTGTCCATTGCGGCGGTGACGAAGGGTATCTGCAAGTCTATGTTGCGTGAGAACTGGGTACGGAGTTGCACTTCGCGCGGTAACACTTCGGAATAAGCGGGCACGAGCAGGACGTCGTCGTAGGTGAGGCCGTCCATAACGATTTTGTCGGCGATGAAATTGGCTGTCATAAGGCATTAGGTTATATTACCGCGCAAAATTACAAAAATCTTCCGACATAGCGACGCACGATGCCGTTTTTTTTGCTTCCCTACCCTATTTTCACCCCTGCGCCACCGCGGCCCTACACCTTGCTATGCGACACAAAGCGACAGTGCCCAGAGCGCGCAAACGGCCTGCCCGGATAGTGAAAACTATCTGCCCCTCATCGTTCGCACGGTCTGCCCAGACAGTTTTCACGGTCTGCCCTCGTCGGAAAATGCCCTTTTTCACGCACCTTTCACAAATCCAGCAGCCGAGAGCGACAACATCCTAACAAACAGCACCTTACAGCGCAAATCAGCCGCGAGCACCAAGGCTGTTTATGACCTTGATGTTCGCGACTGACGGTTTAAGTATCGGCTGCAACAAAATTGCCAGGCTACTTCGCGGCATCTTCCATCCACCGCATCACCTCGTCTGTCACGCCCAAGTCGCGCAGCGTCGCGGCATCGGTGTCGAAGAGGTCACGCGGTGCATCGTCCCTCGCCACGGCCTCTCGGTAGCGCGTGTAGCAGGTCACGGCGGCAGTATAGTCACCACCGACGAGAGCAGCGTGGCCTGCATTGAGCCAGTCGCCAGCCTGCACGTCGGTCTTCGCAGTGAGCACAGCATAGTAGCGGCAGGCATTTTCCGTACGACGCGTCAGCAGACATGTCCACGCCATATCGCGTAGCACCCGCAGGTTTTCGGGCTCCAGATAGTAGGCTTTGCAGAGCAGTTCGTACGCCCTCGCCGTGTCGTCCACGAGCAAGGCGCACTCGGCAGTAACAACCAGCAACGACACATCGTCGGGCATCAGCCCGAGCAGTCGCTCATACGTCGCCAAGGCTTCTTCGTATTGACGCTGATGGTGGTAGCACACGGCGAGTTGGCGCAGCGTCCACGCAGAGTTCTCCTCGAAGTAGAGCACACCACGATAGGTTTTGATGGCCGAGACGTAGTCACCCAAGCGCTGATGACAATAGCCCAACTGCCGGCAGGTCTGCTCCGAAGTCGGCGCGCGAGACAGCAAGTCTGCACATTCAGCATATTGCCGCTCGTAAAACAGGCTATTGGCCAACGCCATATAGTGCTTCGTACCTGCTGCGTAGAGGTTCGCATCGAAGGCCGTGTCCGACAGCAAGATGAGCGTGGCAAACGGCGCATCTACCAACGTCTCATCACGCAGCGGGCTGAGCGAATAAAAGCGGTAGAGATCGTGCACATCTTCTTTGAGCCACTCGGCCAACTGCTCTTCACGGGTTTTGGGTTCCGCAGTGGCTTCTCCGAAGTTTTCGGGCAGGTCGAGTTGCAACCCACCGCCTATGCCACGACTCATCTGCTCCACTTTGGCCATCATGAAGACGAGGGCGTAGGCATCCGTACTGCTCTGGTTGTTGAGTCGCAGGAGTTGCTCCACGATAGGCGTAACGGGCACATCGTGCAGCGCAGGATGCTCCCGCGTGAACGGCACAAACCAGTTGGCGGCTGCCGACTTAAAGAACGATGCCCGCTGTCCCACCGCCCTAAACTGCGCGTAAGTGACATCGATGCCTTGCGCCATCATGCCATGAAACTGCTGCATCATCTGCGTGAGTTTGTCCGTTGCTCCATCGCCTTGCAGGTCCATCTCGGCCATTTGCTGCTCCAACTCCTCCAAGTTCACCCCCGTCCCCTGCTGCTTTATCTGATTGAGTCGCTGCATGATTTCGGGCATGAACTGTTCTTGCAGGTTCTCCCCCTTCTCTTTGGTCTTGGCTGCAAAGATGAAGTACTGCTGTATGGCGGCTATGTCGTCTGCCACGCCTTCCGCATCAAGCCTTTCCACCTCCACCTTCCACTCGGGATAGAGACGGAGGCGATGGCGATAGCGATGCGCCAACAGCAGCACGCCAATGAGCGCACGCGCTCCTGCACGCGACCTCACGTTCCGGGCCCAAGCAGCGAGCAACAGCAGGCGTCGGAGGTCAAACTGTGCCACGCAGCCCACCATAATACCACTCACCACAGCGCAGCACGCTGCACTGTCGTGGTCAGCAGCGTCGTACCACCGACACAAGGCTTGCTCGTCGTCGGCCGAAATTTGGCCGCAGGTCATCACCCACTCAAAGGCCGTGTGATAGTCCGCCGCCATCGAGAGCGCATCACTCATCTGCCACTCGGGATGCACGCTGTGCAACTGTCGGTAAACCGAGGCGTAGTGCGTCGGCTCACTCAACGGACATTCGCGATGAATGACATCCACGGCTTCATAGGTGTTGCATAGCAAACGCTGCCAATGAGTAGAGCGGCCGTCGTCGGCTGCCCCCTGCTTGAAATACTGCAACAGCAGCGTATAGTTTTCGCGGATAGTCAGCAGCCGTTGCTGCGCCTCGTAGCAAGGCACATAACTCAACAGCCCCTCGGCAGCCTCCAAAGCCGTACCAAGGTGTCGTTCGTCGAGATAAGATAAGCACTGCATGCGCAGTGCTTTATAAAGCGGTAGGGAATGTTGTAACATAAATAAGCAATAAGAAGCGTCATTGTCCTGCGCCAACCGATGCTATTGCTGCCCCGTAGCGAGACGCTTCAGCACCGCCACTTGCTGCGCAGACAGGCTGTTTCGTCTCATCCAGATGCCCCCAGTCTCTACGCCTCTGGGCGTGGTGTAGAGCACCACTGCGCCGTGCACCTTGGCACTGTCGGCAAAGGGCTGGGGCAACATGGCGGCATCGACCTGCCCGTCGCGGAGCATAGCAGTACGCAGAGCGAAGTCGTTGATTTGTGTCCGCAACACGCTGCTGCGTGCCACCCCAGCCTGACGCAAGGCTTCGGTAGCCCAGTGTTCCCCAGCAGCATAACGACTCACAGCCAAGGTGCGGCCAGAGAGCCGATTAAGGGACTTCACACGCAACTGTCCGCCCACGACGAGGCTCCACACGCCACGGGTCGTCGCCACACACTGCATATCGCGCCACTGGCCACGCCGCCGATAGTAGTCGGCACGCGCACTGTCGCAGTAGGCCACATCGATATGGCCGCGTAGCAGCAGCGTGTCAGCGTCCCACTGGCTACGGCACATCACCACTTGCAGCGGCAAGCCGAGGCTGTCGGCCAGCCCCGATGTGGCGGCCGCGACAAGGGGCGCACACTCTGCGGTGGGCAAGAGGGCGATTTTCAGGCGCGCGTCAGACGCTGCGCTTTCAGACGCAGACTGCTGCGCTTCGTCGCCGTGACAGGCAGCGAAGAGCAGCAGTATAAAGGTCGCTATATATATATATGTACGCATTTACGCCGTAAGGAGATGGGCTCAACCGCGTATGGCAGCCACACCAGGTAGCACCTTGCCCTCTATGGCTTCGAGCAGCGCGCCACCACCTGTGGAGATGTAACTTACTTTGTCGGCAAGGCCAAACTTGTGGACACAGGCCACCGTGTCGCCGCCACCGATAAGGGAGAAAGCCCCTTCTGCCGTAGCCTTGGCAACAGCCTCGCCCAGGGCACGACTACCAGCGGTGAAGTTGTCAAGCTCAAACACCCCAGCAGGACCGTTCCAGAGTGTGGTCTTGCTGCCCTCTATTGCCGCAGCAAAGGCTTCCCGACTCGCCGGACCAATATCCAGCCCTTCCCATCCGTCGGGAATGGCTGCGCTGGGCACGATTTGCGTAGCGGCATCGTTGCTGAAACTATCTGCACAGACACTGTCGGTGGCCAGCACGAGACGTACGCCTTTCTGCCGAGCCAGTTCCTCGACATGCAGCGCGATGTCCAACTTGTCTGCCTCACAGATGGAGTCGCCGACAGCACCGCCGTGGGCGTTGGAGAAGGTGTAGGTCATGCCACCGCCGAGGATGAGCGGATCGACCTTATCAAGCAAGTTATCGATGATGCCG
>JAGHRU010000090.1 GCA_018066225.1 Candidatus Equimonas enterica | reverse complement strand
TGTCTGTACGATGCAGACGGGTTGCAAGCGTGCGCCATCGGGTAGGGTAGCAACGACTTGCCACCCAGTAGCAGGATGGTCGGTGTCGATGCTATAAACATGGAGGTTGCTACGGCTGTCGCTGCGTCCACCTACCACATAGGCTTTATGCTGATAGGTGCAGACGCTGTGTTCGGCAAGGGCTATCGGCAAATCGGGCAGAGGCGTGATGCCATCAGCGGAGAGGATAAAGGCTTCTCGATGTAGCCCCTCATCACCTTGTCCGCCGACGCAAAGTATGCGCTGCGGGTCGATGTTAGCACTGGCACCACTGGCCACTCCAAACGGGAGTTTACCCCGCTGCGTCCAGCGTTGGCCATCGAAGGCGTAGATGTCCTGATAGAAATGCTTTGTCCCTCCTTCTGCACAGGGCACATCGGGGAAATTGGCACCGCCGGCGATATAAGGCGTACCATCTATCGTGCCCGCGAAACAGGCTGCCAACCCATGTTGATGGCCTCCCACCAAAGGAGCAACGGGCTGCACCTTGACGCGGGTCACGGTATCAGCATGAGATAGCGCAAAGATGCAGCAGCAGAGTAGCAGGACAATCTGAGCGCGAAGTTGTTGCATAGAGTTTAGGCTTTTGCTGCGATACGTTCAAGTGTTTGCCAGCACTGCATAAGGCCACGGGGCACATGGAAGCAGCCTTTCCATTTACCGCCTTTGAGCGGCAGCAAGACCTCGCCTTGGCGATTGAGGTAGCCATACCACTCATCATACTCCGCGTCGCGGAAGTGCGACCACACATAGTCGTGCACACGCTCAAACCACGCAAGGCATTGCTCGTTGCCCGTGAGTTCGTATCCTTTGAGCATGGTGATGAGCGTTTCGATGTGTACCCACCAGAGTTTCTGATCCCATTCCAGTTGCTGCAGCGGGCGTCCCAGGCGGTCCATAAAGTAGAAGATGCCGCCGTAGGTCTTGTCCCAGCCGTACTCCACTTCGCGCAGCGCGATGTGCACGGCCTTCTCGATGATGTCCTCGCGTCCCAAGCGTCGGCCAAGGTCCATCACAAACCACATGGCTTCGATAGCGTGTCCCGGATTTTGCAAGCGGCCTTCGTGGCAATCGACGAGCGAGCCGTCTTTGCCCACACACTCCACGATCATATCCAGTTCTGGGCGATAGAACACCTCCAAGACCTCATGCAGGCAATGCTCAATGGCCGTATTGAGATAGTCTTCATCGAGCAGAGGCTCTATTTCGAGGGCGACGTTGCAGAGTATCATCGGCAAATCGAAGGTCTTCAAGGCTCTTGCGCCTTTGGCGGCTTTGCTCCATCGGCCTTTGGGATTATCGACCTTGGAAAGCACGATGTCAAAGGTGCGCTTGGCGATGTCGGCATATTCTTCGTCGCCCGTAGCCTGATAGAGCGCACCGAAAGCGATGACGGCAAACGTGTAACTAAAAATGTTGTAAGGCTCTACCAGCGGTCGGCCTTCACGGTCGATGGAGAAGTACCAATTGAGTTGGCCGTCGTGGCCATATTTGCGGAGAAACTCCGCACCTTGTATGGCGGCATCGAGCCACTGCTTGCGCGGCTCCACCTTATTGTATAGCGTGGCGAGCATCCACACTTCGCGGCATTGCAGCCAGATGAACTTGTCTGTGTCATAGACCGTGCCGTCACGCAGAAGGCAAGTGAAGTAGCCGCCAAAGTCTTTGTCGATGGAGTGAGACATCCAGAAAGGCATGACGCGGTCGAGGAGTTCGCTGCGGTATTGCTCCGCGAGGCGTTTGAAATCTGAGGTAGTTAGCATAGGCTTAAAATGGGTTGGGCAGATCGTTAAAACGATCTGGGCAGATTGTTAAAACGAATTGGGCAGATTGTTATTTCTCGATGGGCAGACGCTTAATCTTCATGAGGAGATGCTCGTAATGGGGGATGATGATATGCCCCCGTTTGAGACTGATGAGGCCTTCGTCGCGGAGCGCGCCCAGCATGGCCGACACGTTGCGGCGCGTGGTCACCAGTTCGCGCGCCAAAGTGAGCATATCGATATACACCTCCTTGTGGCCACTGGGGCGCAAGGAGCGGATGCCCACGAAGTAGAGAAAGCGGCCGAGCACCGTCTGCGGATAGCGCGTCCAGAGTCGGGTGTCAAAGACTTGTACCGCGCTACATACCGCGTTGAGATAACTCAAATGAAATGCAGGGTGCGCAAACAGTTTATCACGAATGTCGTCCTTGCTGACGACCATAAGTTGCGTGTCGTCTGCGTCGGCCACAAACGTATCAAGATAGTATGGCGTGCGACCAAACAAACGCTCTGGACGCAGCACACACGGCGCAGGAATGACCTCTTCGAGGCGGTAGGTGCCGTCGTAGGCACTCTGCAAACGCCTCACGCAGCCGGCGATGACAAACACTACACGGTCAGCAGTAGCGTGACTGCCTACGATGTCCGTGCCCTTACCGATGGTACTAAAATCGAGTCGGACTTCGCTGGCTATCTGCATGAGGTCGTAGGTACTCATGCCTTGAAACAAGGGGAGAGCGGCGAGACGCTGATAGATATTCATAAGTCGTTGGTCTTTATTGGCCGATGGAGTCCGTGGCGAGTTCTCCTCCGGGCTTGGCATAGATGAGATAGGCTTTCAGTGCCTTGTGAGCCTTGACGAACGCGCGAGCCTTCTCGCGACCCATCACCATAAAGGCGGTGGCATAGGCGTCGGCTTCGGCACAAGTGGGGGCAATGACCGTGGCAGAGAGCACATCGTGCTGCACGGGACGTCCCGTATGAGGGTCTATGGTGTGGGCATAGCGTCTGCCATCCACCTCGTAGTAGTTGTGGTAGTTGCCACTCGTAGCCAGTGCTTTGCCGCGCAACGTGAGGATGTGTTCGGTCTCTCCTTGCACGGCGTTGCTGCCTGCCGTCGGTCGGGCAATTCCCACCTTCCAAGCATGGCCTTTGTCGTTATGCCCAGAGACGCTGACTTCACCGCCTATTTCCACCATGTAGTTGCTTACTCCGTGCTTACGGAGTAGCGCAGCGATGCAATCGACAGCATATCCTTTGGCTATCGCGGCGCAGTCTATCTTCACCCCAGCATCGTCGCGCCGGAGCAAGTTGCGTCGCTCGTCGTATGTCAAGTGATGGGCACCGATGTGCGGCATAAGGCTGTCAAGTTTCTCGGCAGAGGGCACGGCCTTGTCGCTTCGCCCAAAGCCCCAGGCCTCCACCAGAGGAGCTACGGTGATGTCGAAGGCACCACCAGTCTCCGCAGATATGCGCAGCGCAAGACGCACTACGGCATCGAAATACGCGTCCTTCTGCTTCACCTCTCCCGTCTTGTTGAAGAGGCTCAACGTGCTGCTATCGTTGAACATCGACAGCGCGCCATCCACCCGCTGCAACTCCTGCTCAATAGCGTCAGCCAAATCCTCGGTTGCCTCATATTTCACGCGGTATGTCGTACCAAAGACAGGGCCTTCGGCAACTCTGTATTTAGCCCCTTTGAGGATGTACCATGTGCCAACTATCAGCAGCAGAAGGAATAGAATAGAGAAGATGCGTTTCATAGAGATGTCTTGTTTATTTCGTGGTGTTAAAACTCAAAGCCTATGGTCATCGTGCCGCCAAAGTGGTCTTTGCCCTTGCCGTAGCCCGGGATATACCAAGCATGCCCGATATCCTGTTTTTTCTCGCTACACTTGACACGGTAGCGCACCGTCCATCCCAAGCGCACAAAACGCCAGATGTAGGTTTCCAGCCCCACAACCGCTTCGCCCCAGAGGGCATGGCTCTTGACGTCTGCATATTGAAACGGTGTATTTCCGCCCCATACGGGGTCCTCTATGTCGGGTCCCGAGATGTCGTAGGCAAAAGGCGAATAGGCCACACGGAGCCCGCCATAGAGACGATGCCCCGTGTCCGTACGGCGCAGGAAATTGTAGTCGCAGCCGATGCGGCCATACGGCGCACGCGTCGTGTAGTGCAAGGACGTGTTGGCATCTGTGGCATCAGCACAACCGATACCCAGTTCCAGCGCGCCATACCACCTCTCATGCACCCTTGCTTTAAGCCCAATTTCATATTGTCCCCAGTCGGTGGCAGCGCACATCACCGCCCCCGCCAAGTCGAACGTGACGGTAAAACGGGGCGCGTGCTTCCCTTGCGACTCGGGTCGCGTATCGCTGGGTGCTTTCGTCCCCTGCGCCGACAGTGGCAGCACACTAATAAGAAGCATGCATATAGATGCGTATGTTTTCGATATTGTCATAGGTGACTTGTGGGCGAGTGATGATGATACTGTCTATTGTTACAGGCGAAGTGGCAGAAGGCTGGTGAGAGATAGCTTTTGCAGATATGAGCGTATGAAATATGCTCGCAGGGCAGTCCAAGTCCTCGTAATAAGGCACAGCCTCTTGTGCTATGATGACGGTATCTACAGCGTGCTGCTGCCATGTGTTGGAGAGGCGAAACAGCAAAGTGTCTGCCCCAGAAACATGACGCATAGGAAGTGCGAAGTCACGACAGCCGACAAGGCGATTGAGCAATATCGTGTCCGCGCCATCTGCTTTGACCGTGCTCACCGTAAGGGTGTCTGCAAGCTGCATTGGGGCTTTGCTCTTGCTGTCGTAGAGCGCATAGGTACACTCTACGACATTATCAAGCGGACAGTCTATGCTGGTGCAGGCACAAAGCAACACGAGACTGGTGACTGCGACTTTGACGAGAAAGGTTAGTCTATTGAACATACATATTATATCGTTGTCGCAATGTGGTAGTCGTTGCGTCCTGCGGCATTGCGCGATATGAGTTCGCCGAGGAAACCTGCCACAAAAAGTTGCGTGCCCAATATCATCGTCGTCAGTGCGATGTAGAAATAGGGATTGTTGGCCACCAGTGGTGCAGGCGTGCCCACACAGAGATGCGCCACCTTGACACCGCCTACAATGATGCAAGCGACGAAGCCAAGGAGAAACATCAACGAACCGAGGAAGCCAAAGACATGCATCGGCTTCAAGCCAAAGGAATTAAGAAACCAAAGTGAAATAAGGTCGAGATAGCCATTGACAAAGCGGTTCCACCCCATAAACTTTGAGGTGCCGTGCACACGCTTTTGATGTTGCACGACTTTCTCGCCGATTTTGCTAAAACCTGCATTTTTAGCCAGATAAGGGATGTAGCGGTGCATCTCACCATAGACCTCAATGTTCTTCACGACCTCTCGACGATAGGCTTTGAGGCCACAGTTGAAATCGTGCAGATTGTGGATACCGCTCACCTTGCGTGCTGTGGCGTTGAATAGTTTGGTAGGCAAAGTCTTGGAGAGTGGGTCGTAGCGTTTCTGCTTATAGCCACTGACGAGATCATAACCCTCTTCCGTTATCATGCGATAGAGTTCGGGGATTTCGTCGGGCGAGTCTTGGAGATCGGCGTCCATAGTAATCACCACATCGCCCTCGGCGGCCTTGAAACCGCAATAGAGCGCAGGGCTCTTGCCATAGTTGCGACGAAAACGTATGCCATGCACATTCGCATCTTCCTTGGCCAAGGCCTCTATCACCTGCCACGAGCGGTCAGTACTACCATCATCGACAAAGAGCAGTTGATAAGTGAAGTCGTGTCCTGACATGACACGGTGTATCCAATCATATAATTCGCGGAGACTTTCGTCTTCGTTGTACAGAGGGACTACGACGGTAATGTTGGGAGTCATAATATATATATGTTATATGTATGATGAAGTTATTGCTAAGAAGTTTGTCCTTTGCGCTTATATATGATGCCCGCCAATAGGCTGACAGGGACGCTCACGATGAAAGAAAGACTTAATGCCATACTGGCATAATCGACAGGTGTGATGCCACGCATCATTTCTACAACATCAGCGGGTGTCCGACCGTCGGTAAGCATCGCTATCTCTTCTGTCAGCCCAGAGGCCTTCATATAGTCTATCATCTCGGGCGACTGCAATCGTGCGAGATAACTGTCGCACAAGAAGCCGTGGTCGATGTAGGAGAAATACACCCAAACACTTAGTGACAACCAAAATGCAGCATAAATAACGGTAAGCAGCGTATGGCTAAACCCTTGCGAGAACGTAAAAGGCGTGACTTTATCGCCTATGAGTCTGCGAAACCTTTGCGTAAGCAGAAACGGCAAAACAGCGAGAACAATCATTCCCACGCTTTGCAAGAGCGACATCGTGGGGTGACTGATGCCATAAATACCCATGGCAAATAGTACGATTTCGTACATACCAAGCATCAAGCCATGCCACATGGCAAAAGCATTGGATTGAGAAAACTTATTAGGAGTTGGTGTGGACATACTTGTTATGTTTTCGTTAGTACAGCAGTGTAAAGGGGATAAGCAGCAGAATGCAGTTGCAGATAAAGGCATTCTCTATGGTACAGGACGCATCACGAGTCATCGCCTCACTACGAAAGTCACCCAGCCACCGTATGCTAATCTTGCGAAGCACAAAGCCAACCAGCAGACCAAATGCGGCTCCAACCATGAGGTCTGTCATGTAGTGTACGCCGAGATATAGACGCGACCAGCAGTTGAGGACACACCACACAGCAAGGCAGATGTGTATGCCCTTGTGCTGCCACCACGCCCAAAGCACGGTGGCCACGGCTACCGTGTTGGCAGCATGAGAGGAAAAAAAGCCATATAAGCCGCCACGATAGCCGCCCACGATGTCAATGGTAGGAAATAGACGCGGCTCTTGTGCTGGTCTATATCGTGCTATAAGCGGCTTGAAGACGCCAGAGGCAACTTGGTCGGCAATCAAAACAGCGAGCCCCAACACGGCCATCAAGATGATGATGCGACGTTTGTCTTTACCTTGCCAGAGCATCCACAGCATAGCAACATAGAAAGGCAACCACGAGAAACGTCCTGACACTTGCCACGCTACCGCATCGAGCCATAGCGAGGATGAGCCGCCGAAAAGGCGTAAAGCGAAGATGTCAAAGAGATTCATAGGACTTGGGACTGTAATGTCTATAATGGTTACACCTGTTCCAACGCTTTCTTATCCAACCACACCTCAGTGCCATCGGGACAAGTGACTTGCCACCAGTCTGCACCGTAGTTGTCTGTCTTAACAACTGTGGTACCTTCGTGGAGCGTTCTGCCCGCTTTTGCAGTCGTGTTGGGAGACAGATAGGTCTTGACCGTAGGTACGACGACGACACCACGTACTTCATCGCGATAGCGTTGCCTTGCCAATGCTGCATAAGTATTGGTAATGATGCAAAGCAAAGCCAATAGGATGCACAAAGCAAAACTCAGTTTGCGCACTACGACACGACGCGAGAGCAGATAGAGCATCAACATAGCCAGCGTCCCTATCAAAGACAAAAGCGCCCATATCGTCCATGTCTTTACACCATACGATTGCCAGATGTTGCGCCAAAGCGTAACGAAGAACATTTCCGACGGGTCGGCCCACTTGTCCACAAGGCGAGTGCGTACCAATTGCAGATTGTAAGCGGCATCGCTATGCTCTGGGCACATTTTCAAGGCGCGCTCGTAAGCCAATACAGCTTGTGGGTATTTCCCCAATTTGTAATAGGCATTACCACAGTTGTAATAAAGGTCTGCATTGGGCGTAGATTTACACATCTGCTCATAGCGTTTGGCTGCAAGCATATAGTCGCGTGCCTTATAGGCCGAGTCGGCAGGTACGACAGCAGCAGATAGAGCACACGGCACTACTACGGCTATGAGGATAAGCATCCGCAGATGTTGCTGCATGTCAGTAATGACCTTTGAGGCCTTCTCCCATATTGTCTGCCGCATTGTCGTGTCCGAGGTGGGAGCGTAACGGGCAAAGTCACACTCTTCCATTATTGATTTTGCGTCTTCTATCAAGGCTTCGTCTATACCCTTGTCTCTCATCGTCGTGATAATGGTCTCTGCCGTGGCTGTCCGCGGTAAGGCCAATTTGTCGGTCAGGAAACCGTGTAACGCATCTTCCAAAGCGGCATAATAGGTTGTCGCGTCTTTGCTTTCCATTTGTGCTTTGGCTTCACGCAACAGTTTGCTGGCTCTGCGGTTTGCACGACGCAGGCGCATCCCCTCTGCATCGGCATGTTGCGCAATAAATGGTCGAAGCCAGAGGTAAAGGCAAACGAAAGCAAGCAGTATGACAACTATCGTGATAAAGAACGGCCATGTGCCCCACCACAATATGCCATTAGGCATGAAGGCGGTAGTGTGAGCATCACAGGGGTGTATGTCGTGGATATCGCTGGCAAGGAGTTGAAGTTCTCTATCCACATCTTCGGCACTACGTTTGCCTTGCTTCACATCAAGGTGGATTGGCGCTGTTTGCAGGGTCTTGTATTGACGGGTCTCCGTGTCAAAATAGACAAAACTAATGGGAGGAATATCATATTTCCCCACATTGCGTGGCACGTAAGTGTAGTCGAAATAGACTGCTCCCGTGATGCCATTGATACCGATACTCGTTTTGTCTGTCATCTTCGGCTCAAAGGTGTCAAAGTCTTTGGGGAATTTGACAACGGGTGCTTTGACAAGTTTGAGGTTACCATTGCCACTAATGCTAATACGCAGCGTGGCAATGTCGTTTGTGGCAGACGACGGCGTTAAGAGTTTCGCCATGATGTTGATGCTGCCCACACCACCCGAGAAATCTGCTGGCTTGGGCGTTGGTAGCGGCAATACATTGATGCTTATGTCGGGCACACGGCGCAGTGCATGGGCTGCTGTTGCCGTCTGGCCATTGAAAAACGCATCTATAATATCAACACTGGCGTTGCGTTGCAGATACTCCACATCAAAGGTGATGCCTGGTATCATCAGCCGACCTGTCTGCTGCGGATAGAGAAAGTACTGCAAGTTCGTACCCGTACGATAAGTTTTGCCGCCACGTCGCTCTATTTGCGGGGTGATGTTGCGCGGCAGTTCTATCTCTTGCGTCCAGAAGCCTTTGAGGTCAGGGCGTTGTTTGAGCATGACATTGATGCGTCCCATATCGACAATGCTATGAAACTTATAGGTCAGCATAATAGGCTCTTGCTCATATACGCTTCGCTTGGAGGGCTCTACCGTGAAAAACAAGTCTTTGTTGGTAACACTTGTGCCGCTATTGCGCATCTGTCCATAATCGTCCTCTTCGTCTGCCGACTTAGGGCGACGCTGTGTGCCTGGCGAAGATGCAGCGCTCTTACCAGTACCCGTCACAGCGATAGGCGTACTTGCCGAACGTATCACCTTACCGCCCACTCTGGCTGTTGCCCCCGGTATCTGGAAGTTGCCTGCATGCTTGGGGGCGAGAATAAAGGTATAAGTGACTGATTGCTGAGAGGATGTGCGTCCTCCTATCATCTGATAACTGCTATAAGAGGACGTAGCGGGTCCACTCAGCACTTCAAAGTCTTTGCTAAGACCGGACGGTGTCGTGAAATCTGCACTACTCGCACCATTGACGACATATTGCAAACGTATCGTCCCCGAGAGGTTTACACTTCGCGGGGCTTTGGTTTGCATCGTTTGAGCGCAGAGACTAAGTGGCAGAAACGCGCAAAGCAATACCAATAGGTGATGTAAGGTATGACGCATTGAGAGAGAGGATAAAAGATGGCAAGAAAGAAGAAAACCGAGAGGAGTATGCCCAATTCGATTTTCTTCTTTCTTATGTATGGTTTATTCCGTTTCTGGGGCTTTGTCTATGAGGTCCATAAACTGGTCAAGTTTCGGTGTGATGATGATTTGTGTACGACGATTACGCTGACGGCCAAGTGCGGTGTCATTGTCGGCAATCGGGTTGTATTCACCACGTCCAGCAGCAGATAGACGCGAAGGATCTACGCCGTATTTCGTCTGCAAGGCCTGTACTACGCTCGAAGCACGCAAGGCAGAAAGGTCCCAGTTGTTACGGATATTGGTGCGTGAGATAGGCACATTGTCGGTATTACCCTCTACAAGTACTTCAAAGTCCTTGTAGTCTTTGATAATCTTGGCTATCTTGGAGAGCGTCTGGTCGGCACGACTGTTGATTTCGTATGAGCCAGACTTGTAGAGCATATTGTCAGCGAGAGATATGTAAACAACGCCTTTGAGCACCTTGATATCTACTTCTTGCAGTTCGTCACGCGAGAGGGAACGGGTGAGGTTGTTGGTGAGCACCATGTTGAGCGAGTCAGACTTGGATTTCGCTTCAACGAGTTGCTTGATATACTGGTTGGAAGCGTTGATTTCGTCCACCAATTTCGAGATATTGATGTTGCCTTGTTGGTTTTGTTTTAGGCTTTGGTCAAGAGAGCCTTGCAATGTGCCATAGGCTTTCTGCATTGCGGCCAAATTTTGCTTGGCTTCGTTAAGTCTCTCTTCAAGATTGGCTGCCGACGTGCGGCTTTCGGCAAGTTCCACACGGGTATTGCCGAGCGTACGTTCCAACTCTGCGTATTCTCCACGCAGATTCTCGTAACGGGTGTTGGCTTCTGCAAGTTGTTTCTTGCTGGCGCAACTGGTAAGCAAAAGACCAGAGAGCGCAAGGAGGATGAGTCTTGTCTTCATAATGGTTTAGGTTTTAGTTGTTTTTGTGATGAAATAGAGTTGTTTATTGGTTTATGGTTTCAATGCCTTTGAGTTTCTCGCTCCACGAATAGTGCTGCTCCACCATCGTATGTCCACCGTCAGCGATGCGTTGGCGCAACGACTTGTCGGTAAGCAGTTGGTCTATCGCTGCTGCGATGTCTGCTGCCGTGTCACGGATGAGGACATTCTCGCCATCGCGCAGTTGGGGAATGGGACACGCGATAAGTGAAGTCATCACGACGGGCAGGTTTTGACTCATCGCGACGAGCACTTTGTTTTGTATACCAGCGGCGATGCGTACAGGGGCCACGGCTACGGCCGCGTCGCGGATAGTGGCGTTGAGGTCATCCACACACCCCGTGACGATTACATGCTCATTGGTAAGGTCTTGGATGGCCTTGGGCGGCTGTGCTCCGACGACATAGAGTCGCAGTTGCGGATACTTGGGCAAAAGTCTCGGCAAGACTTCTTGCACAAAAAACTGTACCGCATCTTGGTTTTGCAGCGTACGCATATTGCCGATGAAGACCAATTTGTTGTTGTCGGCGACAATGTCGCACGGCAGGGTGGGGCAGTCCACGCCATTGGTGTGCAGTGTTAGGCTCTCTGCCGATGAGACAAAGGTCTTCAAGTAGTCTATATCGGCAGGCGATACCAAAACAACTTTTGGGAAGGTCTCGCTCACATGCTTCTCGTAACGCTTGATGAGACGTCGCTCTATGCGATAGATGAGCGGTTTGATGCCAATCCCCTTCACATCGCGGCAGAGATTGTAGGTCTTGCTCAACGCATCTGTCATTTCTACGATGCTTTGCGCCTCGACACCCAATCGTTCCAGATAGGGCGACATACGCAACAGATGGGCTATGTACAGGTCGGGATGCTCGTAGCTGACGACTTCACGCAGCCGACGCACGAAGGCCCGAGAATGATAGAAGCCACATTGGATGGGCTTACCGCGTAACAGATGTGTGAGGCTACCCCAAGCGGCAGTCCGCCAATGGTGAGGCACGATGTGTATCGCATCGTAGAGTTGTCCCGCGGCCACTGTGTCGGGATGCTCGTGGTCGCAGAGCGAAACCAAAACAAGACGATGACCTTCACGCTTGAGATGGCGGGCTATGTTGTTGATGCGTAGCACGTCGCCCCCATTCTCGGGAAAGGGGAAACGTGGGGTGAGTATGCAGATTGTCATGTCGGCGTTTGAGTTTTACGGTAGCGCAACTTCTGCAGCATGTCTTTGCCAAAGCAGTTGAGCAGGCGTTTCGTGGTCTGACAGGCTAACAAGAAGTAGTAGAAGGTGTAGGCTTGTAAGTCGTTGCCACCATTGTGACGCACCATGTATAGATAGTCTTTCTTCTTACGGCGCACATCCTGGCTGGTCACACCGCCTATACGAAATACGGCGACATCCACGGGCATCAACTTAAACTTCGCGCCGCTACGATAGGCTCTCATCAAAAAGTCAAGATCCATAGGGTAGCGTATGGCCGTGTCGTAACCACCGAGTCTGTCATAGAGTGACTTGGTGACGAAACAACCTTGGTGTGCAGCCTTGCGAAAGAATGGCATCGTGGGAAATGTCGTGGAAGGTGTCAGGCGACACTCATAGTTCGTCTGAGGATTGAGCAATAAGAGATTGCCACAATAGATGTCGTGCACGCCATCATACTGCGCTGCTACTTGGGTCAGACTATCGGGCAGCAGGTAGTCGTCGGAGTTGATAAAGACAATGATGTCGCCAGTGGCTCGTGCTATGCCCTTATTGAAGGCATCGCTGATGCCGCGGTCGGGCTCGCTGACGACGACATCTATTTGGTCGGCATATTGTCCTACGATGCTCATCGTTTTGTCTGTAGAAGCTCCATCAATGACAATGTATTCCTTGTTGTCATAGGACTGCGCCACCACACTCTTCAAAGTCTGATCTATGGTAGCGGCACTATTGTAGGCTATCGTTACGATACTTATCTTCGGCTTCATGCGGCATTTAGTATTTATTGTCAAGGAGGCTGAGCCAAAACAGCATGTTGGTCAGTCGTACTGGACAGCGCAAACGTGCGTCTGCTATCATCAAGAGACGGGTACGTAGGCTCGTCTTGCCAGCGAGAAAGCGTTGGAGCAGTGCGCTGTTTTCACGCGGCAGTTGTGCCCCGTAACCTTTGTGGAGTTCTACGGCCATGCGATAGCGCAGGTTGGCGAAGGCATCATCAGGATGTATGAAGCGTTGAAACTTGCGCTTCCACTCCACCAACTTATCGCCCTGGCCCAACACATTATTACCATGCTGACGGTAGAGAATGTGCGGCGTCTTGTCGAAGACGATGCGTGCACCTATGGCTTGTGCCACGAGATAGACCCACACATCGTGCATCGGCAGGTATGCTGGATGATACTCCCGCATCTTGCACACCAGCCCACGGCTCATCACCATCGTACAACCGCCAATAAACTTATACATCAAGGCTTCGCCAAAAGTGAGGCGAGGGGAGATGATGACGCTTGGCAGAGGTTGCAGCGTGGCATTAGCGAGCCTTGTCTGGCAGAAATATAGGGCAGGCTGCTCTGCACCCACATCTTTTATGCTGTCCACGGCGACCTTCAACTTGTCGGGCATCCAGTAGTCATCTTGGTCGCAAAACGCATAGTAGTCAGCCTCTGGAGCATCATAGAGCAACTGCATGAAACTGCGTGCCGAACGAAGATTCTGCCCCGAGTAGTAGTCCAGTTTGCCCGTAGCCCGATATTCTGCCAGTATGGCGAGCGTCTGATCCGTAGAGCCGTCGTCGCGCACAAGGATATGTACCTCCACACCTTCTTGCTGAAGGATGGAGTCGAGTTGCTGGCGTAAGAAGTGCTCGCCATTGTAGGTGGACATGAGGACATATATCATAAGGCTACAAGAAGTGTGCGTGACCTTTAAGCAACTGATAGCGCAAGTGTTGTGGGCGTTCGGCTATGGGCTTTGCTGGTATGCCTGCCACTACGGTATAAGGCGGCACGTCGTGGGTGACGACAGCCCCTGCTGCGATAACAGCCCCTTCACCAACATGCACATCGTGCAATAGGGTCGTGTGAGGGCCTATCCATACATAATCGTCTATGACGACACCTCCACTGTGCTCCGCTGTGCAGGCGAAGTCGGGATTACGATAGTCGTGTTGCAGTGTCCAGATATGCACATCGGAAGCGAAGCATACGTTGTTGCCTATCACGATGCCTTGACGTGCGTCGAGTATAGCATTATCGCCAATGACAACGCCTTTGCCGATTTGCAACTTGTGCGGCTCGCGTATTTCAGCCCCAGCATGTATTGTCACGTTGTCGCCGCGAAAATCAACCAAATAGATGTGTCGGTAGAAGAAATCGCGGAAATGGTGAGAAGGGGTCTGCGCCACCCAACGCAGTAGCAGGCGGTCTTTCAGCTGTCGCATCCCCGCCAAGAAAATATAGCGAAGGCGTGCGCCCCATCCCGTCCCTTGCGGCAGAGAGCCATCATAATGGCGTGTACGCGCAGCACAATAACGCAGCAATGGTGCCAAAAGCACCAGGAGGATTTGGCGGTAGCAGATGATGGCCAAGGCCCATATAGTCAGCATCATGATGGTCATAGGCGTGTTTGCGGTGTTATCTTGGGCAATCTCTCGCTGTACGAATAGGCTGCCAATATCATTATCATACCTGTGGAAGAGAGCAGCAACGGGTTGGTACCAGCAATGAGCAGATAGGCGATATAGGTGCCCATGATGCCGAAGGTGAAGTCATCCGTTTTGCAGTGACGCCACATACGCTTAATGGGGTAGAGCACCACGGCGAGAATAAGTAGTGACATCAAGCCGTAGTTGCGCACCAATTCGATATAGGTCCACTCGGTCTCATCTTGCAATTTGTGCATACCGTCGGAGAAGAATACGGCGGAAGGCCCTTGGCCGAAGAGCAGATACTCGGGGTGCATCGTGAACAACTTGCCGTAGGAGCCGAGGATGGCATATTTGATGGTATTGGAGGCCTCGCTTGTTTCCATCGCGAGCGAGAAGACAAGCCCCAAGAACAATAGTGCGAACAGCACAAGGATGGGATAGACAAAGTATTTTGACGTCTTGGCGCGTGCAATGTGGCGGTAGGCCACGAAGCCCAGCATGAAGAGCGGCAGGAGCATGGTGCTACGCGTACCACTCATAAAGGCGGCAATGGTGAAGAGTATGACGAGGATGAGGTTGCCATATCTGCCCCAGAAGGTAGTCGCATTGTAGAAACGGTAGGTAAAGACAAACATGGCGAACATAATGGTCACGAAAGACTTGTAATACATACCGAAGATATTGAAACCGAGAAACGAGCGGTGCGACATCATTATCATGTCGTTGTGGGCCGACATATAGGTGAAGAGTGCGTACTCCAGCACTTCTGATGACAAGGCGATGCAATAGAGCGCTATCATCAGCAGCACCAAGACACAAGCGGGCAATAGGGTGAGCCGTATGACATCATAACGTCTTATCCATAGTAGTGCCACGAGCGGTGCCAGCGACTTTGCCACAGCAAGCACTTTGTCGTAGTTGAGTGCCATCATCTGCATCTCGGCAAACACATAAGCTGCCATGAATGCAGTAAACACCATACCTATGGGGATAAGCATCTTCCAGTCTGGCTTATAGGCAAGTATGTTGTAGCCGACAAAGGCTACGAAGCAGACATCTTTGAGGTGCAGTACGCAGTTGGCAGGGTCAAGCATAATGTTCAAAGCCAACAGCACGAACAGAAAATTTCCTATCCGTTGGCGCACCCGTTCAAAGGGCAGTTGCAGTTGTTGGTTTTCGTTGCTCATCATGATTGTAGCCTAATGGCAAGTAATATCTCCTGGCCATATCTCGCTGAGAGATTAAGCGCACGTCAGCGGCGGAGGGCGGAACGTCCGACTTTTCTGGGGCGCGTTGCGCAGCATAATCTCTCGGCAATGTTTCGCTGAGAGATTAAGCGCACGTCAGCGGCGGAGGGCGGAACGTCCGACTTTTCTGGGCGCGTTGCGTAGCATAATCTCCGGCAATGTTTCGCTGAGAGATTAAG
>JAGHRU010000230.1 GCA_018066225.1 Candidatus Equimonas enterica | reverse complement strand
GCCAACAAGGGCGGGGACGCCTGCGCATTGGGGCATAGCGGCCGAAGGCAAAGCTGGGCGCGTGCTCGTGATGGACGAATACCAAGCCAAGTGGCAGCGCGGACGCGATATGGGCAGTGCTGTGGTGGCTGCCACGAGGGCCTATCTGCCGTGCGATAGCGATGCCTTTGCAGCCGAATTCGGCTACCCGACCCTCACGCTCGGTGCGCGCGTAGATTTCTATCGTGGCGTGACGACGCATCGTGATGCTGACCCTGAGTGGGGGCTGCTCGTGCCTGTGGACTACGACTCCCGCGTGGGCAATATGTTTACGCTCTATGCTGCGTTCAACCGTCCGCTGCTGCGTACGCGGCGTTGGTAGGTGGACTACCAACTGGGGTGCGGCGTAGGCTTTACGGGCACGACCTACAATAAGACGGACGGCATCGACAACGAACTTATCGGCTCTCCCGTCAATATCTTCTTCGTAGCGGGTGTGGCGGCGACCTATGCCGTGACGCCTGCATGGGGCATCACGCTGGGCGTGGAGTATGCTCACCATAGCAATGGGGCGTTGGCGCGTCCCAACAAAGGCATCAACACGCTGGGCCCTGTCGTGGGTGTGCAGTATATGCCTTACGCAGAGGAGGTCTATGCCACGCGGCGCAGTTTCTCTCCTGCGCGTTTCAAGCCTTACTGGTATGCCGATGTGCAGGTGGGGGCAGGGGCGAAGACTTTGTTGGAAGATTGGTCGGTGACGCAGTATGCCACGCCGCCCGAGGCCGCTGACTGTCGTACAGAAGACTTCACCACCTACTTCGCCTGGTCGCTCTCGGCCAGTGCGATGTATCGCTATCAGCGGCGGTGGGCTTCTGGCCTCGGCATCGACCTTTTCCACGGCGCGTATGCCGACCGCGTTGCGGCCATCGATGCCAGTGAGGGACGCGACTTGCCCCATTCGCCTTGGAGCGTCGGGCTTGCTGCGCGCCACGAAGTCTTCTTCGGCCGATTTTCTGCCGCAATGTCATTGGGGGCATACCTCTATCGCCACATGGGCTGGCGGGCGAAGTACAACGAGAAACGCTATTATGAACGTATCGGTGTGCGCTATCGCCCCTTTGGCGACAAGGCGGAGCATCAAGCAGGATGGCGTAGCGTATTGGCAGGGATGAGCCTCGGCTTCAATGTCAATGCCCATGCCACAAAGGCCGACTACACCGAATTGGTCCTCTCTGTACCCCTCGTCTGGCGGCAGCGTTAGCGTTGCCTGTCGTGCGCTTTGGGCAGTTTTTGGTCGGAGAATGTGCCGACCTTGAATTTTTTTGCGTAACTTTGCAAATCCATCCCCTAATGCGAAGGTTATGAAATCCAAGCAAGACATCGTGAGCAACTGGCTACCGCGCTATACGCAGCAGCCCTTGGAGAGTTTTGCCGAACTCGTCCTGCTCACCAATTTCAACAATTACATCGACATCTTCTGCGAACTTACGGGAGCCGCGCCTGTTGGCTTCGATGCCAATATGCGGGCTGCCACGGCCGATGGCATCAGCATCATCAATTTCGGTATGGGCTCTCCCAATGCCGCGCTGATTATGGACTTGCTCTCGGGCATTAAGCCGCGTGCGTGCCTCTTCTTGGGCAAGTGTGGCGGCATCTCCGAGAAGACGCATCTCGGCGATTACATCTTGCCGATAGCAGGCATACGTGGGGAGGGTACGTCCAACGACTATTTCCCGCCCGAAGTGCCTGCGTTGCCAGCCTTTATGTTGCAACGCGCTGTCAGTACGGCGGTGCGCAACGGCGCGCAGGACTACTGGACAGGCACTGTCTATACCACCAACCGCCGCGTGTGGGAGCACGATGAGGCTTTCAAGGCTTATCTGCGCTCTACGCGTGCTATGGCTGTGGATATGGAGACGGCCACGCTCTTCACTTGCGGCTTCTACAATCACATTCCCACAGGGGCCCTCTTGCTCGTCTCCGACAACCCCATGATGCCCGAGGGTGTGAAGACGGAGGAGAGCGACCGCAGGGTGACGCAAAATTTCGTGCGACAGCATGTGCAGTTTGGCATCGACAGCATGCGGCTGCTCATCGGCGACCGCAGCACGGTGCGTCACTTGAAATATGAGAGATAACCCCTTGGGAGTCCCTTTTCGCTATCTAGGCAGAGACGTGAAACGATCTGCCCAGATTGTGAGAACTGTCTGCCCGGATAGTTGAAACTGTCTGCCCAGACCGTTTTTACTATGCCCAAATCACTGAAAATCAATGGCAAAGAAAGCACAAGGTCCGACCTTTGAGGCGTTGCAGCGCGAGATACGCAGCGGTGTCTTGCGTCCCGTGTATTACCTCATGGGGGAGGAGAGTTATTACATCGAACAGATAGAGCAATGCGTCCTCGATGCAGCTTTGCGGCCCGAGGAGCGCGATTTCAATCTCATCATGTACTACGGTGAGGAGAGCAACATCGAGGACATCGTGACTGCTGCGCGCAGTTTCCCAATGGGGGCGCAGCGCATGGTCATCATCGTGCGTGAAGCGCAACGCTTGAAGCGCATAGAACTCCTGGAATCCTATCTGCGACAGCCGCAGCCCTCCACAGTGCTCATCTTTTGCCACAAAGACGGTCGGCTTGATCGCCGCTCCAAGGTGGCTTCGCTCATCGACAAGGTGGGCGTGCTCTTTGAGGCCGAGCCTGTCAAGAGCGGCCTCCTGCCCACTTTCGTGCAAAACTACTTCCGTAGCCAGCAGATAGACATCGAGCCGCAAGCCGCTATATTGCTCGCCGAACACGTCGGCAACGATTTGACGCGACTGGTGAGTGAGATGGACAAAGTCTGCATTGCACTCCAATCTGCGAATCCGAAAAATGTAACAATCGACATTGTGGTCAGAAATGTCGGTATCAACAAGGAATACAATTTCTTTGAATTGCAGGATGCGCTCACGCGAAAGGATATTGCGCGTGTGATGAAGATAGTCGATTTCTTCGGGAAAAACGTCAAGCAGTTTCCTCTCCAGACGCTCTTGCCACAACTCTTCACCTACTTCCGCAATATCTTCTTGGCCTACTATGCACCCGATCGCAGCGAGGGTGGGGTGGCGTCCTGGCTGGGCGTCAATCCGTGGGCGGCAAAACTGACTTACGTTCCTGCCATGCGGATGTATTCGGCACGCAAATCGATGGCCATTCTGACAGCCATTCGTCGCGCCGATGCGCGGAGCAAAGGGGTGGGGATGTCGTCGTCTGTGGCGGAGGCAGACCTGCTGAAAGAACTCTTCTTTTTCATCTTGCATTAAATTTTCTGGCCGTTTCTTTCTCGGCAGAAAACTGGCTTTGGGGCTTCTGAACGCAGGTGCAGAAGCCCTTTTTCGTAGTGCTGTTTTGGGGCTTTTGCAGCACTCTATTTCGTCTCCGTTTATGTAGAAAATGTAAATTCACGCTGTTTTACGCGCAAAATGCCCTTGTTTTTACCTTAAAATGGGCTGTTTTTGCCCCATTTTTGCCCATATCGTGGCCTTGTTCACGCTATTTGCCGTTTTTCTGCATACCGTCTAAATTGTATGTAATGTACACAAAATCAATGCTTTATGCGAAAACTAACGCCGTGAGAATGGCTTCTTTGCGTATTTTCGTCCCCTTGGCGGTTAGTGTTTTATTTCTCTCGATTTTCGCTGTTTCCGCGCTTTTTCTCTCGTGTATTTGCATTTATTTAGATTTACATCGCGATATTTAGAAACGCAAACCTCCACAAGTGTAAAACCACCCGCCCAACAAATGTAAGCAAAACGGCCAAAGGTACGCAATCGCACGCACTTTACAAAACAATATTTACACCGCGTGGTTTTCGCTGTTGTATATGTAAATTGTATTTTATACGCTGCCGTATATTCACTATAACCACATTGAAAATCAGCAATTTACGGCGTTTATATACACTGCATGCACTCCTGCTCTCACCTTGCAGGGTTGTCGTAGTTGTTGTGTGGTGGATTGTGTGTGGTAGGGTGCTAAATAGCTCATTTTAAGTCAGTGTTTTACGCTTTTTCGTTATTGGGTATTGCTAACACTATATTAGTGTATGCGTTCTTGTTGTGTGTATTTCTGTTGGAATGTAAATGGCGCAGAATTTCAATATAGATATTACAAAATTAAAATGTAAATATAGATTCATGTGATTTTGTTGAGGCTACATGCTTTACAATTCAATAAGATTGTGTAACTTTGTAAACGCAAATCAAAAGTTCAAAATGCCTCGTCTGTGGCGTGGGGTGCCCAGTTTTGCCCACTTTTTAGACCTATTATATATATGTATTATGCAAGATAGAATACGCCTTATCATGGAACAGGCCGGTCTGACGCAGCAACAGTTTGCCGACCGCATCAATGTTTCGCCTGCCTCGTTGAGCAGTATCTTCACGGGGCGCACCAATCCGACCAACAAACACGTCCAAGCCATTCATCTTGCCTTCCCAGAGATCAACATCAACTGGCTGATGTTTGGCGAAGGCGAAATGCGACTCTCATCGCCAGCTCTTGCCACCGTGATGTCGGGTGACAGAGTGCCTCTCCCCTCCGAGGGTGATGCGGCGGCTGTATCTTCGCCTGTCGATCTTTTTTCTTCGGTGGAGCCTGTCGCCATGCCTCCTGTCTCAATGCCTACATTCTCGGAGACGGAACGCCGTACTACCCCTCATGATGCTGCGCGTCGGGAGGAAGCGAAAACGCGACAGGTGAGCAAGGAGAGTTTTCTCCATGATGGCGTGATGCGGGCTTCACGCTCCGAGCGCAAGATACAGGAAATTCGTGTCTTTTTCAGTGACGGTACTTACGAAAGTTTCGCGCCTCCCAAGAGATAGAAAACCGAAAAATGTAACAATCATTTGCGGCAGGAAGGGGCTACAATCGCCCTTTTCTGCTCTTTTGTTGCCGTGATGTCATTTTGACTTTTTCTTCACATTTTTTTGTAAAAATAGCGGTGAGTGTAAAATTATTTCGTAATTTTGCGGAAATATTGTGCTGACATCATGGCAGATTACTCCATACACATCGAAGACATCCTGCGAAGCAAGATGGGCGACAAGGTCGATCGCATACCGCGCTTTGCCATCGCATGGCTGCGCCACATCCTTCACGAAGACTGGCTCAACGTCATCATTCGTCGTGAGGGAGAGACTGTCGGCGTGCCTTGGTTGAAAGACTGTGTGGCGTATGTCGATATGCACTTGCACCTCCATGGCGAGGAGAACTTCCCAGAGGCTACTGATGGTCGCCGCTTCACCTTCGTGAGCAATCATCCACTTGGTGGCATCGATGGCGTTGCCTTGGGGAGCATCATTGGCGAACGCTACGACGGACGCATCAAGTATCTCGTCAATGATTTGCTGATGAACCTTCACGGTCTCGCTCCCTTCTGCATCCCTATCAACAAGACGGGCAAGCAGAGCCGCGATTTTCCTGCGATGGTCAAGGCGGGCTTTGATGGCGATGATCACATCATCATGTTCCCTGCGGGACTGTGCTCGCGTCGCATCGATGGCAAAGTGCAAGACCTGCCGTGGCGCAAGACTTTCATTACCAAGAGCGTCGAGACGCAGCGTGATGTTGTCCCCATTCACTTTGGCGGCCAAAACTCACGCTTCTTCTACACGCTGGCCAATGTCTGCAAGCGTCTTGGCATCAAGGCCAATCTTGCTATGCTCTTTCTTGTCGATGAACTCTACAAGAATAGAGGTGGACATTTCGACATCACGATAGGTCGTCCCATACCTTGGCAGACCTTCACCAAGGAGCGTACTCCCGCCGAGTGGGCAGCCTATGTCAGACAAACCGTATATAGTTTATCCCAAGAATAGCCTATGGAAACGATTATATCCCCCGTTGATAAAGCGCTTATCAAGGCCGAACTCGTGCCAGAACATAAGTTGCGCACCACCAATCATGCGGGCAACGACATCTATATCTTCAAGGGCGACGAAGCCCCCAATACGTTGCGCGAAATTGGCCGCCTGCGTGAGATAGCCTTTCGTGCTGCTGGTGGCGGCACGGGCAAGGCGTTGGATCTCGACGAATTTGACACCGGTGAGCACTCCTACTATCAGTTGATTGTTTGGGAGCCCGATGCCGAGGAGATACTTGGCGGTTATCGTTTCTTGCCATATAGCGACATCGTGTTCCGCCCCGACGGACAGCCGCATCTGGCTACGGGACACATGTTTCACTTCTCCGACAATTTCATCGAGAACTTCCTGCCGCAGACCGTAGAGTTGGGGCGTTCGTTTGTGACGTTGGAGTATCAGAATACCCGTGGTTTGGCCAAGTCGCTTTTTGCGCTTGACAACCTGTGGGACGGCCTCGGGGCATTGGCGCACATCATCCCGGGCTTAAAGTATTTCTTTGGTAAGATGACGATGTACCCTTCCTTCAATCGGGAAGCGCGCGACATGATACTCTACTTCCTGCATCGTCACTTTGCTGATCGCGACGGCTTGGTGCGCCCCACTACGCCTGTGCGCATTGATACGCCAGAGGAAAAGCTTGCTGCCATCTTTACCGAGGAAGACTTCCGTACCGACTATCGCGTGCTCAACACCCATGTGCGTGCTTTGGGTTTCAATATACCGCCGCTGGTTAATGCCTATATGGGGCTTTCGCCCACGATGCGTGTCTTCGGCACGGCCATCAATAGCGACTTTGGCATGGTGGAGGAGACGGGCATCTTAATTGCCGTAGATGAGATTTTGGAGCAGAAGCGTATGCGCCATATTGACACCTTCGCCACGCAGTGTACCGATGCATTGGAAACGCTGCATCGCTTGTTCTTGAAGGAGTAAGGCGATGTGGGCTTAATGATAAAATGAAACGCCCTTGCAACGTGTGTTGCAAGGGCGTTTTGCGTTTCGTAGCGGGGGCGGGGCATGATCCCGCGACCTCATGATTATGAATCATGCGCTCTAACCAACTGAGCTACCCCGCCGAGGGGATGTCGCAATGAAGAGGAAAGGTTTCCCGTTCGATTTGCGGGTGCAAAATTAGGAAGTATTTTTGAATTGACCAAATCTTTGCGCGAAAAAATACGAAAAAGGGCAGAAAATAGCGTCTGAAACGAGATATGTTGGTGCTTTCCTCGCCGAATGAGAAATAATTGCTTAACTTTGCAGCGAGAATGTGCCCCGCTATGTTTCTATGACAAGGCGGCGGGCTTTTCTCGCGGTTGTGCACCATGAAACGTATAGATACCTTTATATTAAAGAACTTCCTGCAAATCTTTGTGGGAGCCTTCTTCGTGTGTCTGTTCGTCTTCATGCTGCAATTCACTTACCGCTACGTCGATGAGTTGGTCGGCAAGGGGCTCTCGTTGGAGATTTTAGCCAAGTTCTTCTGGTACATGGCCATATCGCTGGTGCCGACTTCCCTGCCGCTGGGTGTGCTCTTGGCCTCGCTCATCACCTTTGGCAATATGGGCGAGAAGCTGAGTTGCTCTCCATGCGCGCCGCAGGCATACCGCTTATTCGTATCATGCGCCCCGTGCTGTTGGTGGTGTTGCTGCTGACGGGCATCTCCTTCTACTTTCAAAACTTTACCGCTCCCAAGGCCACGATGGACCTTCGTACGCTTCTCATCAGCATGAAGCAGACGCAGCCGGCTGTCGAAATCCCTGAGGGTGTTTTTATAGTGGCGTGCCCAATGTCAATCTCTTCGTGGAGAAGAAAAACGCAGAGACGGGTATACTCTACCAAGTCATCATCTACAAAACAGACCAAGGCTTTGACCGTGCACAAATCGTGCTGGCCGACTCTGCCCGCATGGCCATGACCTCCGACAAGATGCACCTGTTGCTGACGATGTGGAACGGAGAGCAGTTTGAGAACTTGCAGAGCACGGGTTTCTCGGCGCTCAGTGTGGCAGGCGTGCCTTACGACCACGAGACTTTCCAATACAAGCAGTTTATCATCGACTTCGACGCCAACTTCAACTTGATGGATAAGGAGATGCTCGCGGGATTGGCGCAGGCCAAAAACATGAAGCAGATAGCCCACGATGCCGACTCTGTGACGCTCTACCTCGACAGCCTTGGCACGGCTTACTATCATGAGAGTCGTCGTGAGTACTTCTACCCGTTGATGTTGTCCAAGGCTGACAGCCTGCGCCTCTGCCGTCAGTATGCCAAGGCGGGGACGGCCTACGACAGCCTGTGGGTCAGCGCGATGCCGGGCGACAAGCAGGTGGCGCTGCAGTCGGCGGCTACTACGGTGCAAAACATGGAGCGGCAACTCTCGTGGCGTGGCGAGTACATTGGCGACAGTGAGATGTATGTGCGTCGTCACTGGGTGGAGTGGCACCAGAAGATGACTTTGGCCTTGTCCTGCCTCTTCTTCTTCTTCATCGGTGCGCCTCTGGGCGGCATTATCCGCAAGGGTGGTTTGGGCATGCCGACAGTCATCAGTGTGGCCATCTTCATCCTCTACTATATCATCAATGTCTCCACGATGAAGATGGCGCGCGAGGGTGCCATCAATATGGCCTTTGGTATGTGGTTCTCGTCGATGGTGCTGGCTCCTTGTGGTGCGCTGCTGACCTATCAGGCCAACCGCGATGCCGTTGCCTTCAACTTCGACCAGTTTGTGCTGCGTCTGCGTCGCCTGCTGGGCTTCCGCTCCCAGCGCAATATACAGCGCAAGGACATCATACTCACAACGCCCGACTACGCCGCAGACTATGCCGCCTTGCAGACCATCGTGGCCGACATCGCGGCCTATGAGCAAGCGCACCACCTCTTGCGTGCTCCTTCCTATGTGCAGACCTTCTTCCGCAGTGTGCCCGACGATGCTGTCTCGGGCTGGAGAAGCGTGTTGAGGCGGTGATAGAAGATTTGTCCAACACCACCGATGTCTATCTCCTCGGTAGCCTCTCCGAGATGCCTATCCTCTATACCCATGCCCATCAGTCGCCGTTGCGCACAGCGGCGGCCAACAAGGCGGCTGGCATCTTCCTGCCCGTAGGTCTTGCGCTGTGGCTGCGTATGTGGCGTTTCCGCCTGCGCCTGCATCGTGACCTTGCGACGCTGACGGAGGCTTGTCAGCACGCTCTCTTGTGCATGGAGCGCAACGCCCAAATCAAGGCAACCTTATCTGAAACTCTTAACCCCCTATATACATCAGTAGAAAGACATGAAGAAGTTAGCGACCATTGAGCAAGCCCTTCAAGATATCCGTGAAGGCAAGTTTGTCGTAGTCGTCGATGATGAAGACCGCGAGAACGAGGGCGACCTCGTCACTGCGGCGCAGTTCATTACGCCCGAGAAAGTCAATTATATGCTCTCGCACGGTCGAGGCGTGCTTTGCGCCCCGATTACCAACGAGCGTTGCCGAGAGTTGCGTCTGGAGCATCAAGTGCAGGACAACACCTCTATGCTTGGCACTCCCTTTACTGTGACGGTCGATATGCTCGAAGGTTGCACCACGGGTGTCTCATCCCACGACCGTGCCGAGACCATCAAGGCGCTCGCCAATCCCGAGGCGAAGCCCGAGTGGTTTGGGCGTCCGGGACACATCAATCCGCTCTATGCGCAAGACCGTGGCGTCTTGGCGCGTGCGGGTCACACCGAGGCCAGCATTGACTTGGCTCGCTTGGCGGGTCTGGAGCCTGTGGCCTGCCTCATCGAAATCCTCAATCCCGATGGCACGATGGCGCGTATGCCAGAGTTGAAAGCCTTTGCCGAGCGTGAGGGCCTCAACATCATCACCATCAAGGACCTCATCGCCTATCGCCTGCGCCACGAGTGCTTGGTGGAGAAGGGTGAAGAGGTCGATATGCCTACGGAGTATGGCCACTTCCGCCTCATTCCTTTCCGTCAGAAGTCCAACGGCATGGAGCACATCGCGCTCATCAAGGGCGAGTGGGAGGAAGACGAGCCTCTGCTGGTGCGTGTTCACTCCTCTTGTGTGACGGGCGACATCTTCCATAGCAAGCGTTGCGACTGCGGCGAGCAACTCCAGCGTGCCATGCAGATGGTCGAGCGCGAGGGCAAGGGCGTCGTCCTCTATCTCAATCAGGAAGGACGCGGCATAGGTCTTATGGCCAAAATCGCGGCTTATAAGTTGCAGGAGCAGGGCTATGACACCGTCGATGCCAACATCCACCTTGGCTACGATCCCGATTTGCGCGACTACGGCGTGGGCGCACAGATACTCTCGATGGTGGGTGTCAAGAAGATGCGCCTGCTGACCAACAATCCCGTCAAGCGCGTTGGCCTCGAAGCCTATGGCCTCGAAATCGTGGAGAACGTGCCTATCGAGATTACCCCCAACCCCTACAACGAACGCTATCTGCTCAACAAGAAGGAGCGCATGGGGCACAAGTCGCACTTCTGATGACCTGCCGCTATCGACACGCCTTACCAATAATTACTAACAACACACCAAACTACTATGTCCTACACGACCACTTACGACTACACCGCTACCCACAGTGAGCGCAGCCTGCCGTTTGCAGCCGTCCTGCGCGGCGTCTATCTCTGGATGACCCTCGGCCTCTTGCTGACAGGGGTTACGGCCTATGCTTTGGCGCAAAACACGGCGCTCCTCTACACCTTCTTCTCCACGCCGGCCTTGATGTGGGGCTGCCTCATCGGCGAACTCGTGCTCGTCGTTGTCCTCTCTGCCGCCATCCATCGTCTCTCCTATCCGGTGGCTGCTCTGCTCTTCCTGCTCTACGCGCTGATCAACGGCGTCACTTTCGCTTCTATCTTTATGATATACACCATGCAGAGCATCGCGCAGACCTTCTTCATCTGTGCAGGCACTTTCGGCGTGATGAGCGTCGTGGGCTTCACCGTCAAGCGCGACCTGTCGGCCATGGGACGTATCCTGATGATGGTGCTCATCGGACTTATCATCGCTACCATTGTCAATATCTTCCTCCACAGCGCAGGCTTGGCACTTTTGCTCAACTATGTGGGCGTCATCCTCTTCGTCGCGCTTACGGCCTACGACACGCAGAAGATAAAGCAAATGTGCGCCGTCGCTGCCGAGACTGGTGAGAATGCTACCGTCTCCAAGCTTGCCTTGCTGGGCAGCCTCACGCTCTACCTCGACTTCATCAGCCTCTTCCTCTACCTCCTTCGCCTCTTCGGCGATCGCAAGTAGCCTAATCCCTCTTTTCGCTATGGCCAATCGCAAGAAACGCACGCCGTGGCAGGTGCCCGCGGGCACGCCGCTCACCGACTTCGACAAGCGCATGATGGCACTCTATGATGCGGGTGAGATTATCCCCACCCGTGCCATGATCAAGTCGCCCGAGGACATCGCGGGCATTCGTGCTGCCGCTGTGGTCAATACGGGCTTGCTGGATATGCTGGCTCAAGAGATACACGCGGGGATGACGACGGCCGACATCGACCGCCTTGTCTATGGCTACACCACGGCGCATGGTGCCGAGCCTGCCGACTTGGGCTACGAAGGTTACCCCAAGAGTTGCTGCACGAGTCTCAACGAAGTGGTGTGCCACGCATCCCCTCCGAGGAAGATGAACTCTGGGAGGGCGATATCCTCAATGTTGATGTCACCACGCGGCTCGATGGCTACTACGCCGATGCTTCGCGTATGTACCTCATCGGGCGTGTCGATAAGCGCGTGGAGCGTCTGGTGAGCGTGTGCAAGGAGTGCCTCGACCTCGGTGCTGCTGCTGCCCAGCCGTGGCAGCCTGTGAGCAACATCGGCAAGGCCATAGAGCGTCACGCCACAAAGCACGGTTATAGCGTCGTGCACGAGTTCGCAGGCCACGGCGTGGGTTTCGCCCTTCACGAGGAGCCTTATGTCAATCACTACAACACCCGCCGACGCGAGATGCTCCTTGTCCCCGGCATGGTGTTCACTATCGAGCCGATGATCAACATGGGCGGCCGCGAAGTCTTTATCGACGAAGACGACGGCTGGACGGTAGTGACGGAGGACGAACTGCCCTCGGCGCAGTGGGAGCACACCTATCTCATGACCGAGCACGGCGTGGAAATCATCAGTCAGTAGCAAATCATAACAACACAGCAAGCATTATGCAGGTCTATAAGTTTGGCGGCACGTCCGTCGGCTCTCCCGAGCGAATAAAGCACGTCGCACGCCTCATCCAGCAGGGTGGGCGCAAGATTGTGGTCCTCTCTGCCATGTCGGGCACTACCAACACGCTGGTAGAGATAGCCGACTATTTCCGCCGCGGCAACAAGGAGGGGGCGAGCAACATCATCAACATCCTGCGTGGCAAGTACCTGTCCCACATCGAGAGCCTCTATGCCACGGCAGAGATGAAGGAGCGTACGCGTAGTTTCGTTGAAGACCTCTTCTATCATCTCCAAGACATGGATGCCAATGCCTTCGACGAGGAGGCCGAGAAGTTCGTCTTGGGGCAGGGGGAACTTCTGAGCACCAATATGATGGTCAATTACTTGCAGGAGCAAGGCGTGCGCGTGGCCCTTATCTCTGCGCTCGACTTCATGCGCAAGGACGAGAACGACGAGCCCGACACCGAGTACATCCGCACCCATCTCTCGCCCATCATCGAGGCGCACCCCGAGGTCGATATCTTCATCACGCAGGGCTTCATCTGCCGTAGTGCCCAAGGGAATATCGACAACTTGCAGCGCGGCGGCAGCGACTATACGGCTTCGCTCATCGGTGCTGTGCTGCGCGTGGAGGAAATACAGATATGGACGGACATCGACGGTATGCACAACAACGACCCGCGCATCGTCGAGGGCACTACGCCAGTGCGTCACCTCAGTTTCGAGGAAGCGGCAGAGTTGGCCTATTTCGGAGCTAAAATCCTGCACCCCACCTGCATACAGCCTGCCCGCTATGCCGGTGTCGCCGTGCGTGTGCTCAACACGATGGAGCCTTCTGCGCCGGGCACGCTCATCAACAACGAGATGCAGCCCGGTGTCATCAAGGCCGTTGCAGCCAAGGACAACATCACCGTTGTCAAGGTCGTGAGTTCGCGCAAGCTCCTTGCCACGGGCTTCCTTCACATGATATTTGAGATTTTCGAGAAGTACAAGACGCCCATCGACGTCATCACGACGTCCGAGGTCGGCGTCTCGCTCACCATCGACAACACGCGGCACTTGCAACTCATCGCCGACGAACTCAAGCAGTTTGGCACTGTCGTCATCGACCGCAAGCAGTGCATCGTCTGCGTCGTGGGCGACCTGCGCAGCCAGTGTACGGGCTTCGAGACGCTGGCCACCGATGCGCTGCGCGACATTCCTATCCGTATGATAAGTTTTGGCGGCAGTGAGCACAACATCACCTTCGTGGTCGATATGCAGGACAAGCAGCGCACGCTCGAGCAACTCCAAGCCCGCCTCTTCGGTGCTCCCGCTGCTTCCGCCGAGGCGTAGCCCACTTCTTTTTGTTGCCTTGCCCCGCAGATGGTGCGTGCTTTTGCCGTTCTTGCTGCGGGGCAAGGCTTTTCTTTTGCCCTCTCGTGCGCCTGCGTGTGTATATATAGCGGTCTTTGTCGCTGCCGCTTCGCCGCTCTGTTTTTATTTTCCGCCCTTGCAGGTTTATTTTACAGGGCTGTAAGATCGATTTTATTGGGCACTAAAATGAGGCGGCTTGCCCGCATGGTGATAAGCAGGCGACGGGCTGGATTGATGTGCATCGCGAAAAGAGGAGAGCGTGCAGTGCTGCCTATTTGCAGCGACGGCCCGCTCGCCGCTTACGACCGGGGGCTCGCGCTATACGCCCCCCGCGAAGCGCGTGCCCACCGTGGCAACG
>JAGHRU010000032.1 GCA_018066225.1 Candidatus Equimonas enterica | reverse complement strand
AACTACACACTCATTCTTGCCTTAATACCCCCCCCAACAAAACCCCTCGCCCCCCCCCTATAATTTGTTGGGGGGGGGCCCACGCTCGTTTATGCTACGCGGGCCGCAGCGGCCTGCGGTGTGTGTTTACTTATTTTTCCCAGCCTTCGCCGACCCAGCCGCCAGTGTTCTGGCCACCGCCAGTACCGATGCCGATATCTTTGCCCTTCTCGTCCTGTACCGACAAGGGCACGAGGTCCTCTGTGTCCAGAGAGAGGAAACGGGCAGTGGGTGTAGTGTATTTCTTCATTGTCTCGTCTGAATACAAGAAGAGACAGCGACTCACAAAGACGGCGACGAGGAGAATCTGCTCCGCATTGGTATGATTGCCCACGCCGAGCATCACGAGGATGTAGAGCATCGCCCAGAGCGCGTAGCCGAGGTAGATGCGTCGCCACACACGCTGCCCCCAGCCAAGGCGACGGCCAAGAAAGAGCAACACCAACGGGACAGGATTGAAGATAAGCATCGTCCAGCACCAGCCGCTGATGGCACTGAGCGTGCTGAAAAGTCCGACGAAGAGCAGCAGCAGGCTGATACCGCTATATAATATAAAGAGCGCAGCGTCGAGCAGGCGCACCCCAAGGCGGGGCATACGGCCGCGCCACTCCAAGAGGCTTACGACCAGCACGAGAGTAAGCAACAAGCCAAGCCACACCGTCACAGGCAGCAGCCCGCTGCCATTGTCCATCGGGCCACCTTGATAGTAGATGTAGGGCTCATCACGCAGCAGCAAGCGGTCGCTGCCGTCGTCGGCCACGATGCGCGCACCGCGCAGCATCTCGGGCAGTACATAAGGAGCAATGCAACGCTCTGCTGGTGGCAACAGACGGTCGGAAGCATCGGTGCTGCCCATAAACGCGCACAAAAAGCGAAAGAGTGAAGACGGCGACGACGTGTTGTGCCCTATGGTAAGCACCGTCGTGCCAAAGACTTCGGACTGCTTATCAAAGACCACATTGCCCTCGATAGCCCCGATGATGAACACCATAATCTCCTGCGCACAGCCGTGATGGAAGTAGTCGTGGAAAGGATAGACAGGCAACATAGATGCTTCATCAAGGCTCTGCCACAGGTGTTGTCCTTCGGGCATGGTGATGTTGAGCGGGCACGCCGTAATGGTGCGGTTCTCTTCGATATACTGCGCCACATATTCCTTGGTGGGCGCACACACAAGGCGTTCGTCGTAAGTACCATTGAGGATGGCGAGGAAGTCCTGCGTATCGTTGGTCTCAAAACTGAAGCAATAGTCAAGGTCTGCCGAGGGGCACTGCATCCGAAGGAAAGCGTGACCAAACACCGACTGTGTAGTGGCTGTGCTGGGCGCAGCAATCATCAACGTAGCCTTGACGAAGTTGGCGCTATCGACATGAGCAAACATCTCCTGCTCGCTCTGGGCGGCAGAGGGACGCACAAACGACAGCAACAGGACGAGGCAGCACAGCAGACGGCAGAGAAGAGAGCGGGTGGCAGACATCGTGCAAACGAATTAGACCATGCAAAATTAGCAAAAACAGCGTCACCGACCAAACAAATAGTCAAAAAAAGTCCGCGGCCACAAGGGTCGCGGACTACTATAAGACGTAAATACAGGGCTCTATTAGAGGCCGAGCTTCTTGGCGATGTGCTTGGGCAGCGCCTTCTTGTTGATGATGATGTTCATCGTCTTGTAAGCCACATAAGGCTTGGAGATATACCAGAAGCCGTCGTAAGGACCGTAGTTGCCCCAAGAGTTCTTCATCATGAAGTACTCCTTGCCGTGCTGATCCTTGGCGATACCGTAGATCTGCATGCCGTGGTCGTCGGTGGTTTCCCAGTTGTCATAGGCTTCCTGACGCATCTCCTGCGTGATGGTCTTCTCGCCAGCACCGTCGGCACCGCTCATCTTGACACCAGCCTTCTCACCGGTCCAGCGGCTCTGGTCGCTGCCGACACCAGCAGAAGCTTTCACGTCGGGCACAGTGGCAACGCACTTGTTCTTACCCGTGCGACGGCTGAAGCCATTCTCGCTGACGTCAGCACCCCATGCGAAGGTCCAGCCATTGCGTACAGCGTACTCCATCACTTCCATAAACTCGTCGAGAGGGAGGTTGTAGGAAGTAGCCCAACGCCAGTTGTCTTGGATTTCAAGCACGAACTTGTCGTAGAAGGGGTGGTGCGTGAAAGAAGTCAGGCTGACATAGTCGTCGGGGTTGATGCCGAGCGAAGCAGCATAGGACTGCGGCGTGTAGGTCTTGCCCTTGTAGGTGAAAGTCTCGGGGCACTCGCCGAAGTAGTCGTCAAGCATGCTCTGCTGGCTCTTCTTCCATGCGGGGTTGATCTTCTTAGCGTCGCTCTTGGCGATGGCCTTGAGGTAAGCCTCCATGGGAGGGAAGAAGGAAGTGAAGTTGTAGAGAGAGTCGCCGTAAGCCGTCACAGGATAAGGCATAATGCCCTCGGGCATCATACCGTAGTGCTTCAAGCAGTAGATGGCATCGTAGAAGGAGCCACCGTGCGAGAAGGAGACGTCGCCGTGGGTGCGGACATGGCGGTCAGCACGATCCACATAGGTCTTGCTCACGAGGAAGCTCTCGCAGAGGTCGAGGTCCTCGGCCTTCATCTTGGGATTGGCTTTAAGGATTTCGCTCTCGAGGAAAGCGAGGGAGGAATACGCCCAGCAAGTACCAGAGTTGTTCTGGTTCTTAATGCTGGTGACAGGATTGGCAAGCACAGTGGTGAAGATGAGGGAGTCCTCTTCTGCCTTGGGCTGAGTGGCCTGCGCTTTCATGCTGGCAGGGAGCAACATCATGGCCGCTGCCGCAATAATAAGGATGCGTTTCATTAGTTTTTTATAGTTTAAGAGTGAATTATCGGCCGCAAAATTATAGAAAATTTCTCACCCGACCAAGCCTCACGCCACAAAATATGTAAACTTTCCTGCTGCCACAATCCCTAATCGCCCTATTCGGGGGCCGTTTCACGCGACAAAAAAACAAAAAATATTTGGTGCTGTCAGCAAAAATATGTAAATTTGCACCGCAAACCTCCAGAATTTACCTATGGACTCATACTTTCAAGCTCACACGTATCTCATAGACCACATCAGTGCACCTGTGCGACGCTCTCTAATGGACAGCATAGACTGGAGTTATCGACTCATTGGCATCCGCGGTGCACGCGGCGTGGGTCGTACGCAGTTTCTGCTGCAATATGCCAAAGAGCATTTCGACCCCCGTATGCGTCAGTGCCTCTACCTCAACATGAACAGTTTCTACTTTCAGTGTAAAGGCATCGTAGCGTTTGCAGGCGACTTCGTCAAGGCTGGCGGCCAAGTGCTCATCATAGACCAAGCCTTCAAGCTTCCACGCTGGAGAGAGCAACTCTGCGAGTGCTACCACCGCTACCCCAAGCTTCGCATCGTCTATAGCACCACTGCCGTGATGGGCAATGACAACACGGAGCTCAGCACCATCTCGCGCCAGTATTGGCTGCACGGCTTCTCGTTCCGCGAGTTCGTCAATCTGCAAACAGGCGAAAACCTGCGCGCCTACACCATCAACGAACTTATCGAAAACCACGAGTTCATACAGCGCAGCATACTCTCCCGCGTCAAGCCATGGGACTACTTCGATGCCTATCTGCGCCACGGCCACTACCCATTCTTCCTCGACACGCGCAACTTCACGGAAGCGTTGCTCAAATCGATGAACATCATGGTAGAGGTCGATATCCTGTTTACGAAGCAAGTAGAGCTCAAATATCTGGAACGCATCAAGCGACTGCTTTACCTCTTGGCCTCCGCCGAAAACTCCACGCCCAACATCAGCCTTATCGCAGAGCAGTTGGGCACATCGCGCGCCACGGTGATGAACTACCTCAAATACCTTGAAGAAGCCCGTCTCATCAACATGATTTACCGCGAAGGTGAGCAGTTCCCCAAGAAGCCGGCAGCCATCTATCTGCACGACACCAACCTCATCCATGCCATGTATATCCCCGACATCTCGGAGCAGCAGACCATGGAGACCTTCTTCATCAACTCGCTCTGGCGTCACCACACCATCAGCAAGGGACGCCGCGACGGCCAGTTCCTCGTCAATGGCACCTACGACATCTGCGTAGCCGACAAGGCCAAGCGCATCAAGCACACCGGCCGCACCACCATCATCCGCTACAACACCGAAGTCACACGCGCCACCAACGAAATCCCACTTTGGCTCTTCGGTTTCCTCTACTAACAGGACGGCGACCACGCTACGGGAAACGGGCAAAAACAGCCCCACACCTTATTATATTTATAAAAAGCACACGCAAAAGTAAAAAAAGTGCCAAAAGATTTGGCCAGTATTGAAATACTTTGTAATTTTGCTGCGTTGAAAGTGAGGAGCGCGATTGGTGCTCCTCACTTACTTTTCATAACACGCTAAAATCTATGATAGACAAGACCGTCGTAAACACCATCGTAAGCGAATGGCTGGAAGGCAAAGAGTACTTCCTCACAGACCTCAGTATCAGCACGGACAACCGCATTGTGGTCGAGATAGACCACGAAGAAGGCGTGTGGATAGACGACTGCGTGGCGCTGTCGCGATATATCGAAGACAGACTGGACCGCGATGTAGAAGACTTCGAGCTGGAAGTCGGTAGCGCAGGCCTTGGACAGCCTTTCAAAGTATTGAAGCAATACCAAATCCACGAAGGCGACGACGTAGAAGTCCTCACCCGAACAGGCAAGAAGTTGCGCGGCATCCTGGCCGAAGTCACCGAGCAAGGCTTCACCCTCATGACCGAGCAAAAGGTGAAGCACGAGGGCGACAAGCGTCCACACCTCGAAGAAGTGCCCGTCGCGCTGACCTATGAAGACGTGAAATACACCAAGTATTGCATCACGATGTAATCCGCAAATCAAAAAACAAACAGCATAAATGGCAAAAAAATCATCAGACACAGTAAGCATGCTCGAGACGTTCTCGGAATTTAAGGAGACCAAGAACATCGACCGCACTACCCTACTCGGTGTCCTCGAAGAGAGTTTCCGTGGCGTCATCGCCAAGATGTTCGGCTCGGACGAGAACTACACCGTCATCGTCAATCCCGACAAGGGAGACCTTGAAATCACCCGGTCGAGGGAAGTTGTCGCCGACGGCGAAGTCACCGACCCCAACCGCGAAATAAGCCTCAGCGAAGCCCAGTTGATAGAACCCGACTTCGAGATAGGCGAAGAGGTGAGTGAGCCCGTTGAGTTCGCCGCTTTCGGTCGCCGCGCCATCCTCACTCTGCGTCAGACCTTGGCTTCCAAGGTGCTGGAACTGGAGCACGATGCGCTCTACAATAAGTACAAAGACCGCGAGGGTGACATCATCACCGCAGAGGTCTATCAGACCTGGAAGTCGGAGACGCTGCTCGTCGATGACGAAAACAACGAGTTGCTGCTTCCCAAGAGCCAGCAGATACCGCGCGACTTCTACAAGAAAGGCGAAATGGTACGCGCCGTCATCGACCGCGTCGATAATGCCAACGGCAACCCCAAGATATACCTCTCACGCACAGCACCGTCCTTCCTGCAACGCCTGTTGGAGCAAGACATTCCCGAGATAGCCGATGGCGTTATCTCGCTGCGCGGCGTGGCCCGCATCCCTGGCGAGCGCGCCAAAATAGCCGTTGAGAGTTACGACGAGCGTATCGACCCCGTTGGTGCCTGCGTCGGCGTCAAAGGCTCACGCATCCACGGCATCGTCCGCGAGTTGAAGAATGAGAGCATCGACGTCATCCAGTATTCCAGCAACCCCGCACTCTACATACAGCGTGCTCTCGGCCCTGCTGTCATCAACAGCATCAGCCTTGACGAAGAAAGCAAGAAGGCCGACGTCTATCTCAATCCCGATCAAGTCAGCCTCGCCATCGGTAAGAGCGGCATGAACATCAAGTTGGCCTGTATGCTCACAGGCTACACCATCGATGTATTCCGTGAGTTTGACGACGACAAGAACGAAGACATCTATCTCGACGAGTTCGCCGACGAGATAGACCAATGGGTCATCGATGCAGTCAAAGCCTTGGGCTTCGACACCGCCAAGGACGTCTTGCAGGCACCGCGCGAAATGATTATCGACAAGGCCGACCTTGAAGAGGACACCGTCGATGAGTTGCTGGAGGTACTCCGCAAGGAATTTGAAGAGGAGAGTTAGTGGGATGGCACGCCGCCTCCGAGCGGCAGAAAGACCATCATTTCCACTTCACCATAACTCCTAAACCCCAATACCACATTATGCCAGTACGCATTAGTAAAATCACCAAAGAATACAACATCGGTTTGGAAACCGTCAAGGCTTTCCTTCAAGACCACGGCGTTGATCCCGACAGCATTACCGCCAACAGCAAGGTAGAGGATCACCACTACGAACTCATCAAGGAAGCCTTCGGAGCAGACAAAGCCCTGCGCACCGAAGCCGATAAGATGTTTCACGCCGAGCCCAAGGAGAAGAAGGCAGAGCCCAAGGCCAAGGCCAAGAAAGTCGAAGCACCCAAGGCTGAGGTTGCGCCTGTCGAGCCGACGCCTGCACCAGATGTGCCTGCCAAGGCAGAAGAGGCAGAAGTCCCTGTCAAGGAGACCATAGCAGCCGAGCCCGAGACTACTCCTGCGCAAGAAGAAGTGGCCGAAGCCCCCGCCAAGGAAGTCGCTGAGGCAAAAGCAGAAGCAGCCCCTGCCCCGACAGCGGAGGAGGCTACGCCTGTGCCCAGCGAAGAAAAACTGCCTGCCCAAGCAGAAGCAACCGTCCGCGCAGACGAGAAGAACGACAAGGGCAAGCAGCCAAAAGCCAAGCCTACGGTAGAGGAACGCGCCAAAGCCATCGGCAAAGAGAACGAAGACGGGGTCTTCGAGCTCAAGAGCAAACCCGTCGTGACGGGCCCGAAACTCCTTGGCTCCATCGACCTCTCTGCCCTCAACCAGACGACGCA
>JAGHRU010000217.1 GCA_018066225.1 Candidatus Equimonas enterica | reverse complement strand
TGCGACCCCGAGCAAGGCACGCATCTCTTCGTCACGTTGCGTTGCGCCCACCTGGCCGACACCGCGCCCACCCATACCACCCTCTTTGCTGGCGGGGGCATCATGCCTGACAGCAACTGCGCTGACGAGTGGGCCGAGACGCAGCATAAACTGCGCACCATACTGCAACTTTTCTCCTGATTATACCCCTGATAAGATATGCTGAGCCATAGCCAACTCAAAGCCCTGCGGGCGTTAGCGCAAAAGAAGCACCGCGATGCAGAAGGGCTTTTCCTCGCCGAAGGCCCCAAGGTCGTGGGCGACCTGCAAGGCTGGATGCCCTGCCGTCTGCTGGCAGCGACGCCCGACTATCTCGCCCGTCACCCGAGGGTGAGTGCACAGACCGTCGTGACCATCACCCCCGACGAACTCTCGCGTGCCTCCTCGCTGCGTACACCGCGCGATGTCATCGCCATCTACGAGAAACCAAAGGCCGACGCTGCGGCCGATGCTGCGCATCTCGCAGCCCTGCCAGAGCACGAACTCTGCCTCGCCCTCGACGGGGTGCAAGATCCCGGCAACGTGGGCACGATATTGCGCATCGCCGATTGGTTTGGCTTGCGCCATGTCTTCCTTTCGCCCGAGAGCGCAGACCCCTTTGCGCCAAAGACCGTGCAAGCCACGATGGGAGCCTTGGCGCGTGTGGCTGTTCACACCGTTGATATGACAGCGTGGCTGCAACGGCTTGCCCCCACAGTCCCTGTCTATGGCACGTTTCTGCGCGAGAGCAGCGACCTCTATGCCGCGCCGCTCACGGCTACGGGCGTCATCGTCATGGGCAACGAGGGCGGTGGCATCAGCGCAGATGTAGAGCGCTGTGTCACAGAGCGGCTTTTCATCCCCAATTTTCCGCAGGGAAGTCCCACCTCAGAGAGCCTTAATGTCGCTATTGCCACGGCAATTACTGTGGCCGAATTTAGGCGCAGGATGCAATAAATAGCGCGGAAAACAAAAGTTTTTCGGCAAAAACTTGTGCCATATCAAAGAAATATCGTAACTTTGCAGCCGCTATGACGAGTGGAGCCCCTCTACACATCGATTTGCACGCTGCTGCGCAAGCGGCAGAGCCCTTGGAGATAAGCCTCGACGATGCCTTCTTTCAGGCGTTGGATCAGCAGGAAATCACAGGCGGCAATGTGCGAGTGACGTTGCGGGTAAAAGAGAATGCTGGCGACCTCTTTACTGTGCTCGTCGCAGCCCAAGGCACAGCCGATACCCTCTGCGATAGATGTCTGGAGACCGTCACCCTTGACATCGCAGCCACCGACACCTTGCGCTACCGCTACGGCGATGACCGAGAGGAGACTTCCGACGATGTCGTCGTGTTGCCCTGTAGCGCGAAGAAAGTCGATATAGCGTGGGATTTGTATTCCATCATAGAGGTCAGTATGCCGCTTCAGCGCGTTCATCGCGAAGGAGAATGTAGCACCGACATGCTCCGACGCTTCCGAGTGCAAGAACAAGACTAACAACAAAAAAACATACATAACACCATGGCACATCCTAAAAGAAGACAATCTAAGACCCGTACCCTTAAGCGTAGAACTCACGACAAGGCCATTGCGCCTACACTGGCAAAGTGTCCCAACTGCGGCGGCAGGCATATCTATCACACCGTATGCCCCAACTGCGGTTACTACCGTGGCAAACTCGCTATCGTACACGAAGAAGTAGAAGACTAAACTTCTCGTCTCACCCCTTCAAGGAGGCTGGTGGTTTATGGCTATCAAGGCGCAGATGTTGTGCCGCTTGGCAGTCATAAACTATCAGTCTTTTGGGCTTTATGGCAAGGCGTAGCGCGAAGGGCATTTCGCGTCTGCCCTTGTCGTGAAAACTGTCTGGGCAGATAGGAAAAACTATCTGGGCAGACAGTTTTTCCTATCTGCCCAGAGGCGAAAAGGGGGCTTTGGGGACAAATTTAGGTCGTTGGGCACTTTTTGTGCACCGCATGTGCGCGTAGTGCGGATTTTTTTGTAACTTTGCAGCGCATAATAGTCGGCCGCAGGCGTCTGCGGCGCAGTGAAAGATGCAAAACAAATACAACGCTATGATAAATATCACCTTTCCCGATGGCAATGTGCGCCAGTATGAAGCCGGCGTGACGGGACTGCAAATTGCCGAAAGCCTTTCGCCACAGTTGGCACGCGACGTGCTCGCTTGCGGTGTGAATGGCGAAATTGTGGAGCTGAACCGCCCCATCAACTCCGACGCGACCATCGCGCTCTATAAGTGGGACGACAAAGAGGGTAAGCACGCCTTCTGGCACACCTCGGCGCACCTTATGGCCGAGGCCATGCAGGCTTTGTGGCCGGGTACGCAGTTTGGCATAGGCCCTGCCATCGAGATGGGCTACTACTACGACGTGATGCCGCCCGAAGGTGTGGTCATCCGCGAAGAAGACTTTGTCAAGATAGAGAAGAAAATGACAGAGTTGCAGCAGCGGCACGAAGCCCTCGTGCGTAGCGACATCAGCAAGGCCGACGCGCTCAAGTTCTTTGGCGACCATGGCCAGCACTATAAGAACGAACTCATCGCTGACCTCGAGGACGGTCACATCACCACTTATACGCAGGGTGGCTACACCGACCTCTGCCGTGGCCCGCACCTTATGACCACTGCGCCCATCAAGGCGTTTAAGGTGATGAGCGTAAGTTCCGCTTATTGGCGTGGCGATGAGAAGCGTCCGCAGATGACGCGCGTCTATGGCATTTCTTTCCCCAAGAAGAAGATGCTCGACGAGTACCTCCAATTCCTCGAAGACGCCAAGCGCCGCGATCACCGCAAGATAGGTAAGGAGATGGAACTCTTCATGTTCTCCGAGCTTGTCGGCAAGGGCTTGCCTATGTGGCTCCCCAAAGGTACTGCGCTGCGTCTGCGCCTTGAAG
>JAGHRU010000105.1 GCA_018066225.1 Candidatus Equimonas enterica | reverse complement strand
GTAGATGGAGCCTCGCCCCAGCAGCAGACGGATGTGCCTGTGCAGACGCTCGGAACCCTTGAAGGAGCGCGTGAGTCGGGTGACAATCTCTTGCTCCTCTGCCGTCAGTGCTTCGGGGTGTGCAGGGTCGATGGTGGGGAAAGATGTGTCGAGCAAAGGGTAATCTTTGCCGTCGATGCGGACTGTGCCGTGCTCAAAGTCAATGGCAGACAGCAAGAGACGGTCATCCATTTGCCACTCGGGATGCTTGCGGTAGAGTTTTGATTCGAGTTTGAACTGTATGACGGATATGGCCTTGTGCATCTGGGCGAGAAGCCGTATTTGTTTCTCTGGGAGGCTACTCTCCGAGCAGTCAAACTTGGGCTTAAAGACGCGGAGCGCCTCATCCGCATCGTAAGTTTCCATAGCGAACGTGGCGAGCGGCAACATGTTGATGGCGTAGTCGTCTTCGGGCGTTTGGAAGTTGGCATAGCGCAGAGCGATACGCAGTACGCTGCAAATACACGCTGCATTGCCTGCTGCTGCTCCCATCCAGAGTACGTCGTGGTTGCCCCACTGTATGTCGAGATTGTGGTAGTCACACAGGGTGTCCATGATCTGTGCGGTACCAGAGCCTCGGTCGAAGATGTCGCCAAGGATGTGCAACTGGTCGATGCTGAGACGTTGGATAAGGTGGCAAAGCGCGATGATGAAGGCGTCTGCGCGGCTGGTCTCTATGATGGTGTCGATAATGACATTGAAGTACGCTTGCTTGTTGTGGTCATCATTGCTCTCGTGCAAGAGCTCTTCGATGATATAGGCAAACTCTTCGGGAAGGCTCTTTCTGACCTTGGAACGCGTGTATTTAGAGGACACACGGCGGCAGACGGTGATAAGTTGGTTGAGCGTAGTGACGTAGAAGTCTTTGATGTCTGCGTCGCTCTGTTTTATCAATTCCAGTTTCTGCTCCGGGTAGTAGATGAGCGTGCAGAGTTCCTTCTTCTCTTGTTCACGCATGGTGCCGGCAAAGAGTTCACCTACCTTGCGCTTGATGTTGCCAGAGGCATTGCGCAGCACATGCTGAAATGCCTCGTTGGCGCCGTGGAGGTCGGCGAGGAAATGCTCCGTTGGCTTGGGGAGGTTGAGAATGGCTTCGAGGTTGATAATTTCGGTCGTCACACGCGGAATGTTGGGGAAGTCGCGTGAGAGGAGTTTGAGCAAGCGTTGGTCCATAGAGCGATGGGGGGAATAGGTTTACATACGCAAGACATCCAAGGTCTTGCCCGGCATAAGACGGCTGCGGTCCACCTTGCCACGGATGCCATCGAGGCTGCCCGAGGAGGTGTATTGCCATATAAGATAGTCTGTGCCGTCGTCGAGCCAAGGCGCGTCATCGCGGTAGCGGGCTATCATCCAATAGTAGTCCTTAAATTCACCAATGAGGTGCTTGTTGTAGAAATTGTGGTAAGTGTAGAGCAAGGGTTTGCGCCCATAGTGCTTGG
>JAGHRU010000215.1 GCA_018066225.1 Candidatus Equimonas enterica | reverse complement strand
GTTGTAGGTCGTACTCTGTATCTTCTCACCAGCACAGGCGTAGGGCGCAGTAGCCATAGCCTGTGTGTTGTAGTAGGCGTTGATGGCCGAGGCGATGTAAGCCCCGGGAGCGCACACTTCGGGCTTGATGCGGCCGTCGGGCGTTATGCCGTGAGAGGTGAAGGCTGCGTAGGTACCTGCCTTGTATTCCGAGGGGAAGTTGCTCTTGTAGGTGTAGTCGTAGAAAGTGTCGCGGGTGGAATACGCTCCGACAGAGAGGATGTTCTTGCCCGTGCCACCGATTTCCAGCAGTGTGCACGCGTTGGTGGCTGGCGTGTAGCCAGCGGGCAGCGCGTGGGAAGAGAGAAAGGCCGAGTTGAAGGCATCAATCCAAGTATCTACGCGCCCCTCGGTAAGCGGCGAAACGATGAGGGCGAGGGCGTAGCCGCTTTTGAGCGTCTGAAGCTGGGTGGTGAGGCGAACGTGCTTCTTGTTGTTGTACGGGTTGATTTCACCTGCGAAGAGCGTATTGCCGATGGCGTAGCCCGCAGCAGCGTTGTAGGTGGAGTAGGTGGCCTTGTCGGAGAAGGCTTCGGTGGTGTTGATGACATCAGAGGTCTCCACCACTTCGCCTGTCTTGGCATCGACGATGGCCATGCAAACCGTATAGTCGCAGCCCTCTTGTCCCCAGACGTCGATGGCGGCATAGCGAGAGCCCATGGTGAAATCTACCATAGCGCGAAGTGGCGTTGGCGTGCTGACATCGGTGGTCGTAAATGTTCGGGAAATGTGGAAGTTCTCCATCGCGTAGTTGCCAGACGAACCCACGATGATATGTCCCGGATGGGAGGCGTCGGCCATGCGGTCGCAGGCTTGGTCGAAGAGTGAGGTGCCGTCATGAGGGCCGAGGCATGCGCCGAGGCTGAGATTGACGACGGCAGGCTGTTGCTGGCTGTCGGCGTAGTCGAAGATGTATTTCACGCCGTCGGCTATGTTGATGTTGTTGGCGTCGAGCGGACGGTAACTCACCATGACGAGGTCAGCCTCGGGTGCCATACCGTGAAACTGTCCGCCATTGATACTGCCTCTGTCGCCACCTGCCGCCACATTGGCTACATGCGTGCCGTGCGTCGTGGTGCTGGCGTCACGGCAGGCCTTGTAGATGGTCTCGGGGGTGCAGAGGTCTATGCCGTAGGAGAAGCCTTCGGGATAGGTGCCAAAGTCTGGCGTAGGTTTGGACTCCTGCTCCCACGCCCGCTTGATGCGCAGCGCGCTGCGGTCGTCGTTGTAGAACGCAGGATGCTGGTAGTTGAAGCCTTTATCGACTACGCCGACCACTACGCCGCGTCCTGTGTAGCCGTGATGGTCGGTGAAGTCTGCGCTTGTGACCGTATTCATGTGGGTGGCTTCGCGCGCAGTGTTGCTCATGGGGCGTATGGTCTCACCCACTTCTATGTAGCGCACGCCGTCAAGGTCGGCGATGGCCTCGAGCGCAGAGAGGGGGATGGTGGCGGTGAGGATGTCGCCGAGGTTGCTGCCTATCTGCACGCCCATAGCGGTGAGTGCCTTGACGGTGGCTGTGTTGTCGGCCTTCTGGTCGGGGGTGAGGCCGATGAAGGCAGACACCTGTGCCTCGGCGTTGCTACGGCTGAGGCGTTGTTGAGCGATGGTGCTACGCAGAGCAGGTGAACACTTGCTCTGGGCGTGTATGGCTGTTGTGCCGATGGAGAGCAACAGCAGGGGGAGTAGGTATCGTTTCATGGGGGGAGTATTGAAGTTATTATGGTGTTTCGACAGAGGGTGTAGGGCGCAGTGCATCTTCACGCTTGTGGCGGTCTTCGCGCTCATACGCCTCGACGATGCGTGTCACGAGGCGATGGCGCACGATGTCGCTCTGCGTCATTTGTACAAACGATATGCCCGGCACATCGTGGAGGATGCGCATGGCCTCCACCAGGCCGGAGCGGGTGTGCGCGGGCAGGTCTATCTGCGTGCGGTCGCCAGTGACAATCATTTTTGTGTTCCAGCCCATGCGGGTGAGAAACATCTTAATCTGCGCCGAAGTCGTGTTCTGGGCTTCGTCGAGGATAACGACGGCATCGTTGAGTGTGCGTCCGCGCATAAAGGCCAAGGGGGCTATCTGGATGACGTTCTTCTCCATATATTCTTGCAACTTGGCGGCGGGAATCATCTCTTCCAGAGCGTCGTAGAGCGGCTGGAGATAGGGGTCTATCTTGTCCTTCATGTCGCCGGGGAGAAAGCCGAGCTTCTCGCCCGCTTCCACGGCTGGGCGCGAGAGGATAATTTTCTTGATTTCCTTGTTCTTCAACGCCTTGACTGCCAGCGCGATGGCCATGTAGGTCTTGCCGCTGCCCGCAGGGCCTACGGCAAATATCATGTCATCTTTCTGGAAGGCATCGACCAGTCGCTGCTGATTGTCAGAGCGTGGCGCGATGGGGCGGCCGCTGGTGCTATATACGATGACGTGCTCTGCGGTTTGCCGGGTGGTGTGGCGGTGGCGCACGATGTCGATGACATTCTCTTCGGTAAGGGTGTTGAAGTGTGTGCAGTAGTCTTGCAGTTGCTGGAAGATGTCCTCGAAGTCGGCCATATCTTCCTCACCGCCCATTACTTTGAGCACATTGTCGCGGCCGATGATGCGCAGTTTAGGGCACAGGGCACGCAGCAGGCGTATGTTGCCGTTGCCTGCACCGAAAAACGTGGCAGGGTCGGCTTCTTCTATGATAAAGTGGCGTTCGGTCATAAAGTGGCTGCAAATTTACATAATTCTTGCGAGTCAGCCAAGGTGACTGCCCTCTTTTTCGTTGTGCGCACGCATAGGCGTAATTTGTAAAACCGAATTTTAGACCAATCTGCTTGCGGGGAAAAGGTCGGCTTGAAGCCGCGTGAGAATGGCGCGTATGCACACGCCGTTATCGCCGAGGCCAAGGACGCGAAAAATGCGGCGTTAAGGTTAAGTGCTTCAATGTGTGAATGTTAGCCTCGCTTTATGCCGTGTGCGCAGGATAAATCGGGCTGATATGCTGACCTTTTTGCCCAGATAATTATATGAAATAGCCGTTTTCACTTGAACTGAACATGCAGATAGGTTTCACCATCTGCCCTCATCGTGCAAACCTTCTGCCCTTGTCGTTGCTCCTCTCTGCCCTTATACGGTTGTTTCCGAGCCCAAGCCTACGCTATTTGCTAGGGACGCGATTGTCAAGATTTTTGCGCTGCTAACGACTCGTGTGCCAAGAATAAGCAGAATTTTGTACCAACATGCAGCATCGCTCTTTACCGTGCGCATTTTGCGGTGTGGCAGAAAAATTGTAACTTTGCAGCCGTAATATCCAAACAATACCGTAAACTATTATGGCATTAGTAGCAATAGTGGGTCGTCCCAATGTGGGTAAATCGACCCTTTTCAACCGTCTCACGGGCACTCGTCACGCCATCGTTAGCGACCAAGCCGGTACGACACGCGACCGACAGTACGGCCACTGTGAGTGGGAAGGCCGCAGTTTCTCTATCGTAGATACAGGCGGCTGGGTGGTCAATTCCGACGATGTCTTCGAGGAAGAGATACGTCGCCAGGTGGCCATTGCCACTGAGGAGGCCGATGTCATCCTTTTCGTGGTCGATGTGCAGGGTGGCGTGACCGACCTCGACACCGAGGTGGCGGCCATACTTCGTCGCACCAAAGTGCCTGTCGTGCTGTGCACCAACAAGACGGACAACAACAACGACCGCTATGGCGCCGCAGAGTTCTACTCACTTGGCCTCGGCGACCCCTTCTGCGTGAGTGCCGTTTCGGGCAGTGGCACAGGTGAACTCCTCGATGAGGTGCTTCGCTTGCTTCCCGACGTGCAGGTGCAGCAGCAGGAGGAGCGTATCCCGCGCTTCTCCGTGGTGGGACGCCCCAACGCAGGCAAGAGTTCGCTCATCAACGCCTTTATCGGCGAAGACCGCCATATCGTGACCGACATAGCAGGCACGACCCGCGACAGTATCCTCACACGCTATACCAAGTTTGGCTTCGACTTCTTCCTCGTTGATACCGCTGGTATCCGCAAGAAAAGCAAAGTCAATGAAGACCTCGAATTCTACTCCGTGATGCGCAGCATACGTGCCATAGAGAACTCCGATGTCTGCATCTTGCTTATCGATGCCACCCGAGGCATAGAGTCGCAGGACATGAACATCTTCCAGCTCATACAGCGCAACAACAAGTCGCTGGTGGTAGTGGTCAATAAGTGGGACCTCGTGGAGGACAAGTCGCAGCCCGCCATCAAGTACTTTGAGCAGGTCATCCGTGAGCGTATGGCGCCGTTTAGCGATTTCCCCATCATCTTCGCCTCTGCACTGACCAAGCAGCGCATCTTCAAGGTCCTGGAGACCGCCAGAGATGTCTATGAAGCCCGCAAACGCCATGTGGGCACCACGAAACTCAACGAAGAGATGTTGCCGCTCATCGAAGCCTTCCCGCCACCTTCCATCAAGGGCAAGTACATCAAAATCAAGTACTGTGCGCAAATCCGCGATACGCAGATACCGACCTTCGTCTTCTATGCCAATCTGCCGCAGTACGTCAAGGAGCCTTACCAGCGTTTCCTCGAAAACAAAATCCGTGAGCGTTGGGACTTCTCTGGCACGCCCATCAATGTCTTTATCCGTCAGAAATAACGCGATGACTCGACGCCCGCTCCTCATCCTTTTGCTGCCGTTGGTGCTGCTCTGCGCTGCCTGTAAGTCGGGCACCGCAGGCCGTCATAGTGCGATTGAGCCGCCCACCAACGACGAGATAGAGGGCTACTACAACCGTTATGCTACGGGCGACTATGCTGGCTATGTCGGCCTTATGCTCAGCCTCGACAGCATGCCCGCAGCCTATCGACAGCAGATGATAGACCTCCACAAGCAGCACGCCCGTCTTCAGGAAGCCGAGGTGGGACATCCCGTGGCGTGGCATGTGGAGCGCGTGGAGGCGCACGACGACGGCCGTATGCTCAATGTCTTTCTCGCTGTGACCTACGATAAAGAGCAGCGCACCGAACTCGTGATGCTGCCCTTGGTCTATGACGGGCAGCAGTGGCGCCTGCGCTAACGACGGCGCACCACGACCTTCATACAGACAAAATACCGATTATTCCCTTTCCTTTCGTCCTATGATGAAACATTTTCTTCCCTTTGTGATGAGCCTGCTCCTGCTCTCTGGGCTTATGAGTGCCTGCACAGGACACAAGACCTCCCCGAGAGAGGACGGCCAAGACAGCCTCAGTGACACAGTCGCAGCGCAGCACGATACGACCATCTATGGTGTGGCGACCGAGGATTTCGGCATGAGCACCTTCTCGCTCCTGCCCGAGGGTGCCAGCGAAGCCCTTGCGCTGACGCGTGACCACAGCGACGGCTCTTCTGCCATCATCTGTGGTGACCTCACGCCCGACCATCGCTACGCCATCACGACCTGCGATGGCGGTGAGGCTCTGCTGCGTGCCATCAACCTTACCCAACTCGGGCGCCATGTCAAGACCTATGCCATCAGCAACGCCCGCTTGATACTCGAGGGCGACACCGTGGAAATCGCGACGCTCTCCGACGACTCCCTCGTCGTGGTAGGTGCCGATGGCCAGCGCCGCATCGTTGCGCCCCGGGTGTAAGTCTTGCTACGGCTTGCGCCTTAATGTTCACAGACCAAACGTATAGACCGTGCTGCACATTTACAAAGCCTCAGCGGGTAGTGGCAAGACTTTCACCCTTGCTGCGCAATACATCGCCAACTTGCTACGCGCCGACGGCGTACCCCATCGTAGCATTTTGGCCGTGACCTTTACCAACAAGGCCACGGCGGAGATGAAGACCCGTATCTTGCAGCAACTCTACACCGTGGGCTACGGCACGCTCTCCGACGACAACTTCTTTATGGCTGTCAAGGAGCAACTCACGGCCTGGGGCATCAAGTCTGCCGATGAGGCCCTGCGCAGCAGAGCCCGAGCGGCTCTGGAGCGTATTCTCTGCCAGTACGACGACTTCCAAGTCACCACCATCGACACGTTCTTCCAGCATTTGCTCGCTTCGCTGACCCTCGAATTGGGTTTGAAAGCGGGCGTGAAGGCCGACCTCAACGACCGCGATGTGCTCAGCGTGGCGGTGGCACGAATGATGGAAGTCGCCGAAGCAGATGCCGATGTACGCGCTTGGATAGAGCGGATGATGTGGGAGCGCTTGGACAATGACAAGGACTGGCGCATCACCGATGGGCTGCGCAAACTCGGTGGAGAACTGTTGCAGGAGAAGTTCTTGCTGCATGACGCCACCTTCTCTGCTATGTCATTGACCAATGACACCGTAGGCCGCTACCTTGGTGTGCTGCGGCAGGAGCAGCAAAAGGTGCTGACGGCGTTGAAAGACCTTGCAGCGTGCGTCGATGAAGCGGTGGAAAGTGTGGGCGGCTATGAGGTGTTGAGTTATGGCACAAGCAGTCTGCGTCCTTATATCCATACGTTTACAGGCCTGCCGAGTGACTTTTCGGACAAAATCGGAACACGCGTGCAGGGATACGTCGAGGACAGCGACAAACTACGCAAAAAGACAACCAGTGCCGATGCCGCTACCACGGTGCACGCACCACTTGTCCGCTTGGTGGAGGCGCACCGCCGTGCCATCACCACCCTCAACACCATAGCGCTCTCGACAAAGTGGCTGCCCCAGTTGCGCCTCTTGCGAGGCATCAAGGAGAAGTTGCAGGACATCAATGCAGAGCAAAACCACTTCATGCTGGCTTATACGCCTTTGCTCTTCCATCAGATGGTGAAGCAGGCCGATGCGCTCTTCGTGTTTGAACGCGCAGGTACGCAGTTTCAAAACATCATGATCGACGAGTTTCAAGACACTTCTTTCCTGCAATGGAGCAATATGAGCACGCTCATTGCTCACAACATAGCGCAAGGCAACAACTGTTTGCTCGTAGGCGATGTGAAGCAAGGCATCTACCGCTTCCGTGGAGGCGAGTGGAGTTTGCTCCAACACCTTTCGGCCGTGGAGGATGATCAGCGTAAGGTCGATACGCTCGGCCATAATTTCCGTTCTCGTTCCGTCATCGTAGGCTTCAATAACCGCTTGTTCCCACAGGCGGCTGCGCTGCTCGATGAGCGGGAAACAGGTCAGCCGAAAGGCGACATCAGCAGTATTTATGGCGATACAGCCCAAGATGCACCACGCGGTGCAGGAGGGCGTGTGCGTCTTACGCTATACAAGGAGGACAAGCAGGCCGAGGACGATGGCTACCAGATAGAAGCCGACATCTTGGCACAGGTCAGGACGCTGCGCGAGCAAGAGCAGGTGGCGTATAGTCAGATGGCAATATTGGCGCGCCGTAAGCATGACATCGACCTTCTGACAGCCTATTTCGCCGAGCATGCGCCGGATATCAACTTCGTGAGTGACGAACTCTTTGAACTCAAAGCCAGCCCAGCCGTTACGACGATCGTCCAAGCCATGCGCTTCCTCAGCAACACCCACAACGTCATCGCACGTCAGTTCTTGATGGTGCAGTGCGCTTCTCGTGAGTCGGGGTTGCCCAAGGCGTTTGTCGCCCTTGCTGGTGGTGCTTATCGCCGCTACACTCTGCCGCGTCTCGTCTGGCATCTCATCGACATCTTCCATCTGCAAGATGATGAGCGGCAAGCGGCATATCTTTTCTCTTTCATCGACGAGGTCTATCACTTCCTCGACGAAGGTGAAAACGATGTGACGGCGTTTCTGAAAGAATGGGAGGCTGTCATCAGCCGCCGTACCATCACGCCAGCACCCGTGGAAGGCATCCGCGTGCTGACGATACACAAGGCCAAAGGACTGGCCTTCCACACCGTCATCCTGCCCTGTGCCATGTGGAAGTTGTTTGAAGCACCTTCTCTGATGGAGAAGAAGTCTTTTATTTGGTGTCCTACTCTCCGAGAGAACGGCACATCACGCCTGCCAATCGAGACCTCTTGGGCACCAGCGCTGTTGCCTGTCCCCTTGGAGAAAGAAATGGCTGACTCGGCCTTCGCCGAGGAATACCGCAAGGAGAAGCACGACCAGTATATCGAAAACCTCAATCTGCTCTATGTCGCTTGCACCAGAGCAGAGCGCAACTTGCAGATATGGGGCAAGTGTGGCAGCAATGATGCCAGTGACAGTTTTACGGTGGCCGACCTGATGCGCCAAGTGATGGCTAATGAGGACAACTTGTCGCCCATGGTAAGAGAAGAGACAGACCATGGTAAGTATCACCTCTGCACCTGCTCTTGGCAGGACGATGCCTATACGGCGTCTATCATTGTCCACGAAAAGCCTGTCTTCGACCCAGTGCGCAACCCGCTTCGTCCGTCCGAAGAGCAGGAAGAACGTCTCTGCCTCTACCGTACGCGCCGTAAGCCGCCTGTCATTATGACCAGAGCGATAGACGAAGATGACACTGCTCTCATCCTGTGAAGCCCATACGTTTATACTAACAACCCGAAATACACTTTCACTATGAACCTTGTCTTTTTAGATTCCTATGCACTCAATCCCGGCGATCTCGCGTGGACGCCGCTCGAAGGCTACGGCCCACTGACCCACTATCCGCGTACCAAGCCCGAAGATGTGGTGCAGCGTGCGGCAGAGGCCGACATCCTCATTACTAACAAAGTGCGTCTGACAGAAGAGGTACTAACCCAGTTGCCGAAACTGCGTCTCATCTGCGAAGCCGCTACGGGCTATGACAATATCGATGTAGCGGCCGCACGCCGTCTCGGCATTGCCGTCACCAATGTCCCCGCATACAGTACACTTGCGGTGGCGCAGCACACGCTCGCGCTGCTGTTTGAGACGACCAACCACGTCGGCCACTATGCCGCGATAAACGCCAAGGGCGCATGGAGCAATCAGCCCGACTTTGCCTATTGGGAGCCTGAGCGTCCGCTGGTAGAGGTGTCGTCGCTGCGTGTTGCCGTTGTGGGCTATGGACATATCGGAGAGAAGGTGGCAGAAGTGCTGCTGGCACTTGGTGCGGAAGTCTATGTGGTGACGAGCCGTCCTGCTACTGACCTGCCCGAAGGTGCGCGCAAGGCAACGATGGAGGAGGCTTTCGCCGAGTGCGATGTCGTGAGTCTGCATTGTCCGTTGCGCGATAGCAACCGTGGTTTCGTTAATGAGGCCCTTTTGGCAAAAGCGCGTCGTGGTCTTCGCATCATCAACACCGCTCGTGGCGGCCTCATCGACGACGCTGCGGTGGCACGTGCGCTGCACGAAGGTCGTCTCGCAGCCTATTGTACGGACGTGATGCAGCCCGAGCCACCCGCCGCCGACAACCCCTTGCTCACTGCGCCCAACGCTTATATCACGCAGCACATCGCGTGGGCATCGTCGGCAGCACGCCAGCGCATACTCGACATCATGCATCAAAACATTGATGCATTCCTCGCTGGCGAGTCGCTCAACCGCGTATAGCGGGTACGCGCCTTGGGCGCAAGGTAGCAAACGCAACAAGGACACAACCGACGGCTGTGTCCTTGTTGCTATATATATAAGGTATGAGGTCAATGCGCGAGACGCAATATCCAGTCGGCGACATCGTCAAGGAAATCGACAGAGAGGGTGGTCTCTATCGCGCCATATTCGCTGACGTCGCCCGTTGTGCAGGGTTGAAAGAGGTGGTTGAGCCCCGTATAGGTGCGGCAGATATTGGCTGCGTTTTTCGGCAACGCCCGCTCGATGGCTGGGAGGTTGAGGGAGGCGATGACTTGGCAGTCCTTGTCGCCGTTAGCGGCAAAGACAGGGCAGTGCGTCGCTCTGAGGTCGGCGGTGGGGTCGTAGTCGATGAAGAAGTCAAGCCATGGCTGGTGGAGTGCGGCTACACTCCGACGATAGTCGCCCACAGTAGTGCTGCCGTTTCCGCCTCGTAGGGCTGACAGATGATTGACTTGCGCCGTGAGAGCGGTGTCGCCTTTAACGCCGATGCCTGCCATGCTGACCACGAAGTCTGCCTTGCCTGCTGCGGCAAGCATAAAGGCGATGGAAGCCCCTTCGCTGTGGCCCAGAACACCAACGACAGAGGCTGCCCCCGTGCGGCGCAGCAGGTCGAGTCCAGCGGCGGCATCACGGGCAAAGTCGGCTGTCGTAGCGTGCTGCAAGTCTCCACCGACAGATGCTCCCGTGGCACGATCATCGTAGCGCAGTGAGCCTATGCCGTGGCGTGCGAAATAGTCGGCAAGGACGAGAAAAGGTTTGTGCTGGAATAGTGTCTCGTCGCGGTCTTGCTGTCCGCTGCCCGAGACCAGTAATACGAAAGGCACGCTATCGCCCGACCGATAGTCTTGGGGGAAGGTGAGTGTGCCCGCCAAGGTGGCACCGTCAGCCGTGTTGCGGAAGGTCTCTTCTTGGCAAACGTAAGGGTAGGGCGGCTGTGGGGTCTGCGGACGCTTTGTCTGCTGCTCTCCACGTTGCAGGTCAAGGGGCAAAGGAAAGCCCATCTGCGTGAAGCGGCCTTTGAGCGTATCGCCTTCACGGTGACCGCAGTAGGTGGCACCGATGCTTGGGAGGCGCACGGACAGTGAATCGGCAGTGCAGAGGAGTACTTCGGCCGCGATGCCATAGGCGTTCTGGTCGGGACTGTCAAGGGTGCAAGTGTAGGCGTTGCCGCTCTCTTGGAGGTGCAACACGATGGCGAGATTAACGCTGGAGGTGCGTAGCGTGCCCGACCATGTGTCTGCCAGGCTTTGCGCGATGCAAGAGCAACCACATAGTATGGCGCAGCAAAGGAGCAAGAAGTGTTTCATCGGCATGGGTTATTCAAATTCTTCTTCTGGTATGGTGAGTTTGCGCAGGTCGTACATAGAGCCATTGTAAACATTGAGATCTACTTTGCCTTCTATGCCATCTACGCGGCCGCAATCGGTGTGTTGCCAAAACTTCCATGCCCCCGTGTAGCCACACTCCTTGACATAGTAATGTGCTATCCAGAAGGGGTAGTGCTCAAACTCAGGGGTGCTGAGGTAATCGACCTTGAACTTATAGCCCGTGTAGATGATAGTTGAGACACAGTATTTGGCATCTGCTTGCTGGAGCCATGTCAAGGCTGCTGCTCGCAAGGCGGCAGTGGAGAGAGTGCCTTTCTCCTCTATGTCGAGCACGGGTGGTAGGTCGCCTGGCTCTAAATGGACTTGTCGCAGATAGTATTCGGCCTGTTCCTGGGCCGAGATGTCGGGTCTGAAGTAGTGGTACGCCCCACGGACCAGACCGTATTGCAGGGCTTGGTAGAAGTTGTCGTTGAAGTTGGGGTCAAGGCGCTTGTCGCCCTCGGTGGCTTTGATGATGACAAAGCGCAGCGGCTCTCCTGCTACTTTCGTGCGCGAGACGGCATCCCAATCTATCGTTTGCTGATAGTGGCTGATGTCGAGTCCGTGGATGCTGTAGCCCGCAGGGTATTCTATTTCGCCGTAATAGGCATGCCATCGTGTGGTGTAAGGCGCGACGACATACTTGTAAAGGACGAAACTGAAAAACAAAATACCAGTGAGGCCTCCCAACCAGTACATACGCCGTGTGCGGTCGCCCCACAGCCGATGCCACAGGCTGTGGGAAGGCTTCCGCCGTCTGCGCTTGCCTGCTGTCTTACGGCTGCGGTGTGGTTTATGGCTACTACGGGTGTGGGAGGATGGGGAGGTCACGAGGTGTGAAGGTTATGAGGAAAAGGCGTGGCAGACTATTCGCCGCGCTCCAGACTCAGCGTGATGGTGCAGCGGTCGCAGACTTCGCTGGGTCCCCAGTACTGGATAGGACCGGGATAGACGAAGTTGGTCTCACGCTCCCACTCCTTACGCTTGGCGGCGAAAGTGAGGAAGGGCTTGCCGTTGAGATCGACGAGGGCTTTGCGGATGACAGGCTTCTTGACGCCGCACGCACTTCCATGTTCATCAAGCTGGTCAGGGGTACGCCGCCTGCCTGCCACTGGCTGGCCGGTACAGTCGTGTTCTGCACGACAGCCATGCAACCCGTCTTGCCTGCTCTGATGAGTTGAGCCGCGCTGCAACCAAGGGCGTAGCAGTAGTTGGCATCGTAGTTGGACGGCGCAGCACAACGGCCTTCGTAGCCAAGGAAATGGCGGAGATAGGAGAACTTGCCGCTATATCGGCCTTCTTCCTTCCACTGCGCCAGTTTCTCCTTGATAAGGGTGGAGAGCATCTTCTCGGTCTCGATGAGCGACACCGACACGTTGCCGTGAGGGTCGCGCGCCAAGGTGAGTTGCTTGGCTACGCCTTTGGGCAGCGACTGATAGACGGCTGCGTTTTTCGGGCTCAGGCAGTCAATGTCCTTGCCTTGGGCGATGAGGTCGTTGATTTCGGCGATGAGCGATTTCATCTCGGGTATGAACTCGATGATGCCTTCGGGGATGAGGATAGAGCCAAAGTTGTTGCCGTCTTCGGCACGCGCGGCGATGACTTCGCAGAGGTAGGTGACGATGTCATCGATGCTCATGTTT
>JAGHRU010000133.1 GCA_018066225.1 Candidatus Equimonas enterica | reverse complement strand
GCCGCAAAGCCAAGCCCCGATAATGGACCAGAAACACCTCACGCCGCCACTCGCCGCAAACATCGCCTTGCACAGCGGCATTGCGAAGAAGCAAGCCGCGCCCGTCGTGCGCGCGTTCTTTGAAGCCGCCGAACAGGGTTTGCTGAGCGACAACTTCGTCAAGGTCAAGGGCTTTGGCACCTTTAAGCTGGTCAATGTCAGCGAGCGCGAAAGCATCAACATCAACACGGGCGAACGCATACAAATCGGTGGGCACACCAAGATTTCTTTCACCCCCGATGCCACACTGCGCGATCTCGTCAATCGCCCCTTTGCCCACTTTGAGACCATCACGCTCCACGCCGATACGACAACCGAAGAACTCAATGCAGCCACAGCAGCACCCGAGGCTACGCCAGCAACCGTTGCACCCGTAGCCGACAACAGCCTTGTGTCTGACAGGCCACCCACCACAGCGGAAGAGGCAACTCCCGTCCCCGAACCGTCACCTGCACCAGAAGAGCCAGCACCAGCGGCAGAAACGCCGGCTCACGAGGAGAGCGACCCCGCCGTACCTGCCGAAGCCATCGACACAACACCACAGGAGGAAGTGGCAGCCCCCGCCCCTGCGCAGTCGTTTAGTGCCCCCGCAGAGCCAATGCCCTGCCCACCTGCGCCCCGTCACCTCAACTACATCGGACTCATAGCCCTGCTGCTCTGCGTCATCGGCCTCCTGCTGGCCAGTTACTTCGCGGGCTATTACCACTGGCTATGTCCCTGCACGCATCAAGCCACACCCGAGGTGAAGTCGCAGCCTATGCGTGTGCAGCGTAAGGCCGTCCAGCCAGACACGGTGGCAGCCGCGGCTCGTCCCGACACGACACGGGCACAAGCGAAGCCGCAACCTGTCGCCCCCGCAGAGCCTACACCGCAGCAGTATGCCAAGATGGCCGCAAAGTATGAACAAATGCCGGGCGCCAACTACCTCATCATTGGCGAATTGCCTGCGCATAAGATTAAAGCAGGCGAAAATCTCTACACCATCGCCCGCGACACATACGGCGACAAGGATTTCGCCCGCTACATCATTCATCACAACCATTACAGCAACCCCGACGTCATCACTTTGGACAGTAAAGTCAAGCTGCCCAAACTCATAAAACGCGAACAAGCGCAATAAAATACGCTATGAGCGCAAAAAAGAGAGGCGCAATGCCTTGTAATTCACAAAAAAAGCGTAATTTTGCAGCGCCGTTACGAGATAGCGGCATAAATTCAAACCTATAATAACTATTAAAGTCCTAACAACAAATGGCAACAAAAATCAGACTGGCACGTCACGGCCGTAAGGGTTATGCTTTCTACAGCATCGTGATTGCCGACGTAAGAGCTCCACGTGATGGTAAGTTTATCGAGAAGATTGGTACCTACAATCCCAACACCAATCCTGCCACCGTAGATTTGAATTTCGACCGCGCCCTGTATTGGGTGGAAGTAGGTGCACAGCCCACTGACACGGTTCGCAACATCCTCTCCCGCGAAGGCGTAATGCTGATGAAGCATCTCCGCGGTGGTGTCCGCAAGGGTGCCTTTGATGAGGCCGCCTGTCAGGCGAAGTTCGACGCTTGGAAGCAGCAGCACGCTGCTGGCATCAGCGCCATCATCGCCAAGGATGCTGCTGCCAAGAAGGCTGCTGAGCAGGCCCGTCTCGAAGCAGAAAAGGCTGTCAATGCCAAGATAGCAGAGAAGGTGGCTGAGAAGAAGGCCGCTGAGGCTGCTGCAAAAGCAGAAGCAGAGGCTGCTCAGGCCGAGGCATCTGCTGAAGCTGCTGAAGCACCTGCCGAAGAAGCACCTGCTGCTGAGGCATAAGCAGGGAGCACTTACACTCATTCACATTAAGGGCACAACCTTCGATGGTTGCGCCCTTATTTGCTAATACATACGACCATGCAACGCAACCAAAGACAACAAACCGATGGCCTCAGCCTCGCCCACGGCGGGTGGGCGCTGCGCCTTATGCTCCTACTAATGACAGCACTCTGCTACGCCGCTATGGGCAGTGCCCAGCACCGCGTGGCCTGCGTAGGCAACAGCGTGACCTATGGCTATGGCCTCGCCGACCCCGACACGGAGGCTTACCC
>JAGHRU010000156.1 GCA_018066225.1 Candidatus Equimonas enterica | reverse complement strand
TTCATCACTGACCTGAAAATCGGATACTGGCTCGGTAGCACGCCGAAGTATCAAGAGACCTACAAATTCCTCGGTGTCCTCGTCAGTGCAGCCACCGTGGGTGGTGTCATCATCATCCTCAACAAGGCTTATGGTTTTACGCCCGATAACGCCGACGTGATGGCAGCGCCGCAAGCCCGTGCCATGGCGGCTGTCATCGTGCCCCTGATGTCGGGCGAAGGCGCACCCTGGCTCTTGTACGGCATCGGCGCCGCCGTGGCGCTTGTGCTCAACTTCTGCGGCATCAGTGCCTTGGCCTTCTCGCTCGGCATGTTCATCCCGCTCCACCTCAACCTGCCGCTCATCATCGGTGGCCTCGTGAGCTGGTATGTCACGACCCGCAGCACCGACGCAGGCGTCAATCGCGCCCGCAGCGAGAAAGGGACACTGCTGGCTTCTGGCTTCATCGCAGGTGGTGCGCTGATGGGTGTCGTCTCCGCTGCTATGCAGTTTGGCGGCCTCAACTTCGCTTCCCCCGAGTGGCTCGCCAATCCTTGGAGCCAGGTGGTAAGCCTCGTGGCCTACTTCTGCCTCATCCTCTATCTGGTGAAGGCCATCACGCGCAAGTCTTAATATAGCACGTCCCCCGTTACCGCGTCGATATGTCCACCGAGTTGAAATTTCTCAAAGGCGTAGGCAGCGTCCGTGCCGAGGCATTGGAGCGTGAACTCGGCATCAAGACCGTAGAGGGACTTGCCCTCCACTTTCCGCGTCGCATGGAGGACCGCTCGCGCATTTTCAGCATCGGCTCTCTGGTGGAAGGCATGCCGTATGTGCAGCTTCGTGGGCAGTTTGTCGATATCGGTGACGTCGAAGGCATGGGACGGCGCAAACACATCTCCGCCACCTTTACCGATGGCACGGGCTATGTGCAGGTGACGTGGTTCAACGCCTTGCAGTACATCACCAAGCACCTCAAAGTCCACACCACCTATTTGCTCTTCGGTAAACCCGAAATCTATCGCCATCGCTTTGCGTTCACGCACCCCGAACTGGAAGAGTACGACGCCGAGAGCACGCTGCAAGCCCGTGAGATGGCCGTGCGCTATCCCATGACGACACGCCTTGTGCAGCGCTACAATTTCACGCAGCGCACGATGAGCCACTTGATGGCAGCGGCGTTGCAGCAGTTGCCGCCCTTTGCCGAGACGCTCACGCCCAGCCTCATGGCCGAGCATCGCCTTATGGGACGCGACAGAGCGATACGTGCCATCCATCAGCCTACCTCGTCGCAGGAGTGGAGTGAGGCCGAGCGTCGCCTCAAATTCGAGGAATTGTTCTTCCTCCAACTGAGCATTTGCGACGATATGCAGCAGCGTAAGCGTACCATACAGGGCTTCGTGCTCTCCAAGGTGGGGGTGGTGTTCCATCAGTTCTGCCGTGAGCGACTCCCCTTTGCCCTGACAGGGGCGCAGAAACGGGTGATGCACGAGATACAC
>JAGHRU010000093.1 GCA_018066225.1 Candidatus Equimonas enterica | reverse complement strand
TCCCAATATGGTGTATATCCCCCGCCAATTCACGGGTCTCAACTGGGGCGAAGGCTATGGCGACATCTATGTGACGTGTCAGATTGCCTTCTACATGGACACTTATGGCTACACCGCCTCGCAGCTCAAAAATCTCAAACTCGGCGGCAAACTCACAGACGGTATCATCACCTTCCCCGCCAAGGAAGACCTGCTGTGTGAGTACGAAGACTACGGCACCGTCATGGCCAACTCCCACTGTGGCACGCGCCTCATCCTGCCCGAAGCCTACAATCCCGAAGGCATCGCCAGCGTCCTGCGCCCCACGCCCCACGCTTCGGCCGACCTCTACGACCTCAGCGGCCGCCGTCTCTCCGCACCTGCCAAGGGCAGCATCTACATCAAGAACGGCAAGAAATATATGGGCCAATAACGGCAGACACCACCGAAGACTAACGCCGACATCACTGACAACATGAAAAGATACCACACGATCAACAACATCACGGGATGGGTCATCTTCCTTATCGCCGCAGCGACCTACTGCCTCACGGTAGAGCCCACCGCCTCCTTCTGGGACTGTCCCGAGTTTATCAGCACTGCGTTCAAACTGGAAGTCGGTCACCCGCCCGGTGCCCCCTTCTTCATGCTCACGGGCAACCTGTTTTCGCAGTTCACCGATGACCCCACGCAGGTGGCTTATATGGTCAATATCATGTCGGCACTGCTCTCGGCCTTCTGCATCCTGTTCCTCTTCTGGAGCATCACGCACCTGACGCGCAAACTCATCACGCCCGACGGTGTGCCCGTCACGACCGCGCAGGTCATCACCATTATGGCCAGCGGTGCAGTAGGCGCACTGGCCTACACATGGAGCGACACTTTCTGGTTCTCGGCCGTTGAGGGCGAGGTTTATGCCTACTCCTCGATGTTTACTGCGCTGGTCTTCTGGCTCATTCTCAAATGGGAGGAGCACGCCGACGAGCCTCACGCCGACCGATGGATTGTCCTCATATTCTATTTGATGGGACTGAGCATCGGCGTGCACCTGCTCAACCTGCTGTGTATCCCGGCCATTGTGCTCGTCTATTACTACAAGCGCTACCCCGATGCCAATCTGCGCGGCAGCCTCATCGCCCTCGGCCTGAGCATCGTTGTCATCGCAGCAGTGCTCTATGGCGTCGTGCCCGGCATCGTGAAAGTCGGCGGCTGGTTTGAACGCTTTGCCGTCAATACCCTTCACCTGCCTTTCAACTCTGGCGTCGTCATCTACCTGCTCGTGCTCGTAGCCACCGTACTCTCGGCTATCTGGGCAACCACACAGCGTGACCGCAAGCGCATCACGCTGCTCTACACAGCCAGCATCGCGCTGCTCGGCATACCCTTCTATGGTCACGGCTATGCCCTGCCACTGACGCTCGGCATCGTCCTGCTCTGCGCCCTCGTCTGGCTGCTGAACTATAAGCGCGGCGGTGAGTATGTGCTGCGCAAGCGTTTCCTCAACACTTCGCTGCTGTGTATGCTCGTCCTGATGATAGGTTACAGCAGTTATGCCCTTATCGTCATACGCTCCACGCAAAACACGCCGATGGATCAGAACTCACCAGAGGATATCTTCACGCTGGGCGAATACCTCGGCCGCGAACAGTATGGTCAGCGTCCGCTCTTCTATGGCGAAGCCTACACCTCGCAGCCTACGGGCATCTCCACCGAGACCAAGGTGCAACGCCGAGAGAAGGCAACAGCCGATGAGCCCGATCAGTATGACGTGCTCGACGTGCGCGGCGACTACGAGTTCCCCGCTTCGCAGAAGATGCTGTTCCCGCGTATGTATAGCAGTGCGCACGCAGGGGCTTACAACGATTGGCTGGGCGGTGTGACGCTCCACGATGTCGATGGCGGCCAGATGCCCTCGCAGTGGGACAACCTCCGCTACTTCCTTTCCTACCAAGTCAATTTCATGTATTGGCGCTACTTCATGTGGAACTTCGCAGGCCGCCAAAACGATATCCAAGGCCACGGAGAGCTGGAACATGGCAACTGGATTACGGGCATCGGCTTCATCGACACCGCGCTCCTGAGTGACCAAGATATGCTTCCCGACGAACTGAAAGAGAACAAGGGGCACAACGTCTTTTATTGCCTGCCGCTCTTGCTCGGCCTCTTGGGACTCTTCTGGCAAGCCTACCGTGGGGAGAAAGGCATCCGTCAGTTCTGGATTGTGTTCTTCCTCTTCTTCATGACGGGACTCGCCATTGTGCTCTACCTCAACCAGACTCCGCTACAGCCGCGTGAGCGCGACTATGCCTACGCAGGCTCGTTCTACGCTTTCGCCATCTGGATTGGGCTCGGCGTGGCAGCCCTCACCGACCTCGTGCGCCGCTATGTGCGACTCGGCGAACTGCCCGCTGCCGTTCTCTGCGCCCTCGTCTGCCTGCTCGTGCCCGTGCAGATGGTGAGCCAGACTTGGGACGATCACGACCGCAGTGGTCGCTATGCGTGCCGCGACTTCGGCCTCAACTACCTCTCGTCGCTCGATGAAGGCTGCAACCCGATTATCTTCACCAATGGCGACAACGACACCTTCCCGCTCTGGTACAACCAAGACGTGGAAGGCAATCGCACCGATGCCCGTGTCTGCAACCTCTCCTACCTGCAAACCTCGTGGTACACCGACCAGATGCGTCGCCCTGCTTACGACTCGCCGTCACTGCCTATCACTTGGCAGCCCTATGAGTACGCCGACAACAAGGGACGCGACATCTTCCAGACCGTGCCCGAATACCAAGAACTGCTGACGGAACTCAAAGACATGCTGACGGCATCGGGCAGCAACGAAGACCCCTTCGACCTTGAATTCCTCATCAAATACTTTGTGCGTGGCCAGCAACACGCCAACTCGGACATACAGACGGCTATTGAATGTATATGCACCGACCCGGAGACGGGACAGCGTATGTCCATCATACCCACCGACTCTGTCTTTGTCCGCGTCAATAAGTCCGATGTCATCAAGAGCGGCATGCTCCTCGTTGGCGGCGCAGACAGCATCCCCGACCGCTTGACACTGCGCATCGGTGGTAGCAAGGGCTATGTCACCAAGAGCGAGATGATGGTCTATGAGTTGCTCCTCCACCACAACTGGACACGCCCCTTGTATATGTCAGTCACGCTCGGCTCGGAAAACTACGCTGGACTGGACAACTACCTCGTGCTCGAAGGCCTCGCCTACCGCGTCACGCCCTTTGCTAACGCCGCCAGCACCATCGACACGGAGCGTATGTATCGCAATGTGATGCAGCGGTTCCGCTTTGGCGGTGTGGCTCGACGCGGCATCTACCTCGACGAGACGGTGCGCCGCATGGCGGCCACCCACCGCACGATGCTCTTCAAGTTGGCACAGCAACTCTACAACGAGGGCAAGAAAGACAAAGCCTTGAAGGTGTTGCAGAAGATGAAACAGGAACTGCCGTCGTACAACGTGCCCTACGACATGCTCTCGGCAGGCTACAACTTCGACACCAACACCTATGCGCTGCCTACGCTCTGGCATCAGCTGGGTAAGGACAAGGAGGCCGAGCGCGTACTGCTCTGCCTGGCCAAGAACGCGCAGCAGTATCTCGAGTGGTACAACTCGCTCTCCGACAACCAGATAAGCACCTACGGCCGCGACATATACCGCTATCTGACGGAACTCACGGCGGCGGTGAATGGGCTCGAAGAGTGCCACTCCAAGCAGGCGAAGTACTATGACACTGTGCTCAGCACGATGATGCGCTCGCGTGCCTATGGGGTGGTCTATCAAACCATGGCAGCAGCCGCTCAGGGTGAAGCCCAAGAAGAAGGCGGCGAGACTGCCGCCGCAGCAAGCGGCGCACCGGCTTCGCTGCTGACCGCCACCACCGACAGTGCTTACTAAACGCCCCTTTGCCCGTGTTCATAGAGCAGCCCGCCAAGTTTCTGCGTTGGATTTACCCGAGTGCCCTTTGGCGTATGAGCGACGCGGAGCGTGCCGTCTATCTCACCTTCGATGACGGTCCTATCCCCGAAGTCACCCCTTGGGTGCTCGACGTACTCCGACGCTATGACGTTAAAGCCACCTTCTTCATGGTAGGCGACAACGTGCGCAAACATCCCGACGTGTATGCCAGGGTCGTGGCCGAGGGACATCGTATCGGCAACCACACCTACCACCACATCGGCGGACTGCGACACGGCAGCACCACCTACCTGCACGAAGTCGATAAGGCCAACGAGTTGCTGCACACCGACCTCTTTCGACCGCCACACGGCTGGATGAAGACGACGCAGTATCACTACGTCAAGAAGTATTACAACGTCGTGATGTGGGACTTGGTGACGCGCGATTATTCCACGCACCTCAACGGCGTGGACGTGCTGCGAGGCGTGATGCGTTATGCGCGTCCGGGCAGCATCATCACCTTCCACGACTCGCTCAAGAGCCTCGACAAGTTGCTCTACGCGCTGCCTCGTGCCATCGCATGGCTGCAAAGCGAAGGCTATGCCTTCAAGGTCTTCGGGCCGAAAGTCCCTGACGGTCAATGACTACACCCTGCTATTCCTCTCATACGATAAAAGCCGAGGCACGACGTCTCGGCTTTTTCGCTTGCGGCGTTGCTCCTGCGGGCAAACTGCCAGAAGCGCACGCTGCGTGGCGAGAGCGCAGTCTGCGTCTCGGGCATCACGCCGACATGCAGTGGCTGGCCGCGCATGAGGCGTTGCGCCGCGATGTCTGCGCGCTGGTGGAAGGAGCAAGGTGCGTGGTGAGCGTTGCCCTGCCCTACTACACTGAGCCACATCAGGCGCACATCGCCCGCTATGCCCAAGGGCGCGACTACCACGTGGTGATGCGCCGACGCCTGCTCCATCTGGCCCAAGCCATCGGTGCTCTCTCCCCCGAAGTCAGCATCGGCAGACGCACGCCCTCACGAGGGGCATGGGGTGCCGCCTTCGTCGATACCGCCCCCATCGATGAGCGATACTGGGCATGGCGTTGCGGCGTGGGCTTCATCGGCCGCCACACCCAACTCATCGTGCCCGGGGCAGGCACTTACTGCTTCCTCGGCGAACTCGTCCTCACCGCTCCCGCCGACATCTACGACACTCCCCTGCCGCTCCACTGTCCGCCCCACTGCGGGCGTTGCACTGCGGCGTGTCCGATGGGCGCACTCGATGCGACGGGACTTGACGCGCGCCGTTGTCTCTCCTACCTCACCATAGAGCACAAGGGCGCACTTCCCGCTGCCGCGCAGCGTGCGATGCGGGAGAGCGGCACCTGCTACGGCTGCGACGCCTGCGCCGAGGCGTGTCCCTACAACGCACGCGTGCAGGCTACCACCGAGGCAGACCTACAGCCTACGACGGCCTTGCTGCAACGCGACAACTGGCAGTCGATGACCCAAGAGGAATACGCGGCACTCTTTGCCCACAGCGCCGTGCGTCGCGCGGGCTACACAGGGCTGCTGCGCAACATGGCGGCGCATAGCACAGAGAAAGAAGTGGCGAAAAAAATTGACGAAGAAGGCGTGCGGCAATAAAAAAAGTCGTATCTTTGCACCCGCAATGCGCTTGTGGCGAAATTGGTAGACGCGCCAGACTTAGGATCTGGTGTCGCAAGACGTGTAGGTTCGAGTCCTATCAGGCGCACACAGCAAGGCGTCCGTGCTATTGGGAAGACCAATGGCACGGACGCCTTTTTGCGCCGAGTCTGTGGCTACGAAGGCAGCGCAAACAAGTCGGCAAACATGGCACGATAGGCCGCAGCCTTGCGCTCTAAGCGCATGGGATAGGCGCGCGAACTGCTCGGCATACGGTAGAGGCGAAAGGTGTCGCCGCGTAGCGAGAACGTGGTATAGGTACCGACACGCGGCGGCACGGCGTGAAATGCATCGGCGAGCGTCAGCGTCGCCTTCTCCCCTGTGGTGACAATGGCGCGACACGCGGGCATCGCCGCCAACAACGCCGCCACATCGGTGGCCTCCACCACCTCCAGGTCTTTGTCGGCTGCCGTACCTTGCAGACGGCGCACGGCAGTGGCGGTGTCGTAGAGGCCGATGCCTGTGGCCTGCAAGAAGGCTTTGAGTTGCGGCAAGCGGTAGGTGCGGCGCGCCGTATCGACGAAGTGGAGGGCATCGCCGAAGAAGACGAGCCCCACGATGCGCCACATGTCATTGGTGAAATTGGGGTAGTAGAAGTCCATACACCACCGCGCCTTGGGCGGCGGAAAGGAGCCTAACATCAGCAGCCGCCCCTTTGCGGGCAAGAAGGGCTGCAAGGGGTGTCGTTCGACAGGTATTTCGCTCATTCGTTTTGGGGGATTTCGGGGTGTACAAAGCGCACTTCACACGCCTCTTCATCTGCCGCGTAGTGCGCCGTGCAGAGGCTGAACGCCACGCCGCGTGCCGCATCGTCCTCGGTCTGGAAGCGGAGACCGGTCGCGGCGTCCTCGGTCAGCAAATGGGGCAGACGGTGCGCCATGATGCCCTCACCCGTATATTTCGCCAACGCCTCCTTGCGCGTCCACAGCCGCGTGAAGGCCATACGCGGGTCGGCATCAGCCTCTACGGCCGCCACCTCCTCGGCGGAGCAGCAATAGCGCAGCAATGATGGGCGCAACTGAGCAGGCACAGCCTCGATGTCAGCCCCGAGGGGCGATGTGCCCACCGCGCAGAGGACGGCACGCGGGCAGTGGCTCAGGCTGAAATGCAAGCCCTCGCAGTCGGTCAGCATCGGCTTGCCATGAGGGCCATAACGCCACGGCTGAGTAGTGGTGCATCCGAAGACTTCGCGCACGGCATGCTGCAAGAGCAGGTAGGCCTTGGCCGAAAGCATGCGCCTACGAAGGCTACGCAGCCGCAACGCCTGCTCACGCCGAAAATCGGGCAAGCGCATCAGGTCAGCCGCCAAAGCCTCGGGCGTCACCACCTCTGGGACATCATATATATATATGGTAGGTAGGGGCATAAAAACGGATTGGGCAGATAGTTTTTAGCGTCTGCGCAGACAGTTTTCACAATCTGGGCAGACAGTTTTCACGACAAGGGCAGACCAGTTTTTCGGCCTGTCAAGGAGGCTATTGCTGGTCGCGCTGCGCCTGCTGCAACCGCTGCTGTGCCGCAGCGATGCACTGGCTGACATACGCAGAGAGCGCGGGCGAATCGACGATGTCGATGTCGTCGCAAAGCCCCATGACGAAGCGTCCCACGCCTTTGAGCGAGCAGACATCGCAGCAGAGGCGGTAGCGGTCGGAAGCAATCTGCTGCACCGCCGTGCCCGCCTCGGGGTACTCCTCTATCAAGCAACTCATGGCCAGATAACCCATCTCCAGCGTCACGGGGATACGGTCTTCGCCCGTGAAGTGGAAGAAGTCGGTGTAGTATTCGCGATGCGCCGCCTTGTTGGCCCAGAAGAGGTCGAGCAACTCCACACGCTCGATGCGCGCGAGTTTGAAGGTCTTATTGCACTGGCTGCTCACCTCGTAGCACCGCACCTCGGTGTTGCCGCTCATGAAGAGGTAAGGCTCTACGATGCGGTCGCTGACGCGCTTACTGTTGCCGCTGCGGTAGTTGTGCAAGACGCACATACGCTCCTCCTTGACAGCGCGAAAGAGCACCGAGAGATTGTACGCCACCACCTCGTCGAGGCCATACTGCGTGAGCGCGTCGCAGTTGTAGAGCCGTGCCAACTTGTCGCGCAAATGGCGCACCTCGCTGCGGTTATCGACCACCTGATTGAGGATTTGACTGATGACATAGGCTTCCTCTTCGCTGAAATGGATCTGACGCGTTATCTGCGTGAAGAACGACGAATCGGGATTGATGCTATACACCCGCCCGTGTTGCTCCACGATGAAGCCCATGTTGCGAAACGAGGTAATGTAGCGATACACCGAGCGTCGGCTCAGGTGCAACGCCTCGGCCACCTCTTCCACGTTCATGTGCTTGTTGTTGGTCAGAAAGACCAGCAGCTCCAGTTGTCGGCTTATCTTGTTGTCGTCCATTGCTTCATCGTCTTTTCGGGGCACGCCATACGGGCCGAAGCCCCCACGAATTGCCCTGTGCAAAGTTACATCTTTTGCGCCGTACGGCCACCACGAAATGTCAAAAATATCAAAAAATCAGGCACTTATTTGGTCATTTCGGCAGAAAGTTGTAATTTTGCAGCGATAATTCGTTTTTATCTCCGTCCGCACTGATTATTCGCAGTACCCTCCCATGACGTCGGACAGAGGTGAAACGAGAAGCGAAACACGCGAGAGACAGCCGCCCATCTGCGATAAAGCCGCTGTCACTGTCTATCAACCGTTGCTGGCAAACTACGGTGCGACAACTCGCGTCAAACCATAATATAATGAAATTTAGACGTATTGCTATTGCACTCATCAGCAGCATTCTCCTTCTCACCAGCACCGCCGACCTCGCAGCACAGCAGCGACAGAGCGGCAACGCCACCTACTACGGCAACAAAAGTCATGGCCGTCGCACCAGTAGCGGCCAAGTGTATCACAAGGACTCCCTGACCTGCGCACACCGCACCTTGCCTTTCGGCACGAAGTTGCTGGTCAAGAACAAGCGCAACGGACGCGAAGTCGTCGTCACAGTCACCGACAGGGGCCCCTACCGCAGGGGAGCCATCGTGGATCTCTCCATGGCAGCCGCCCAAGAAATAGACATGGTTCGCGCTGGTGTCGTCCCCGTTGAGGTATGCGAATACACCGGGCCACTCATCAAGGTGCCCAACTACAACGAGTCGCGCAACCCCAACACGCCAGCCATCAAGGGCATGAACTTCTACGATCCCGCCACAGCGAAGTATTACAGCGCGGCGGAATGGGAGAAACTCAACAACCAACGTCAGGCAGAGACCCGCGCCAAGCAAGAGACCGAACGCCGCCACATGGCGCACGCCAAGGCCAAAATCCCCGCTTGGACCATTGACAACAACCGCCACATGGCCAAGGCCACAAAGTAAGAGAATGTCTGCCTAAGAGCAAGAAGGCAACAGCACACAAAACGAAGCGTCCGCTACGGCACCCATCGCCATAGCGGACGCTTCATTTGTTTTTCGCCCACAGTGAGCCGTCTCTCCCACCTTCTTCTGATGAGGATTTGCCCATTTGGGGAGAAAGTCGTAACTTTGCAGCGAAAAGACGGGAGCGACATCAGCCACTTCCCCACAACAATCACCTCATGGCTTCACTCAAACACCTCGCCAAAGACACCGCCATCTATGGGCTGTCGAGCATCATCGGCCGTTTTCTCAACTACCTCCTCGTGCCGATTTATACCCATGTCATCGCCAGCAACACGGGCGGCTACGGCGTCATCACAGGCGTCTATGCCCAGACGGCATTGATGCTCGTTATCCTCACCTTCGGCATGGAGACCACCTTCTTCCGCTTTGCCAACCGCACGGACTGCGCAGAGCCGCGACGCGTCTTCTCCACCTGCCTCATCATGGTCAGCGCGGTCGCTGCCGTCTTCCTTGGACTCACCCTCACCTTCCTGCCGTCCATCGCCACGGCTCTGGCCTACGGCGACCACCCAGAGTATATCGGCATGATGGCCATCGTGGTAGCCATTGATGCGTTTCAGGCCATTTTATTCAGTTATCTGCGCTACCAGAAACGTCCCATCAAGTTTGCCGCGCTCAAACTGCTCTTCATCTTCGCCAACATCCTACTCAACCTGCTCTTCTTCGTCGTGCTGCCCCGATGGGCAGGCTGGGCGGTCGATGTATTCTGGGCCTTCGCCGCCAACCTCATCTGTACGGCCAGCATCACCTTGTTTTTCCTGCCCGAACTGCGCGACTTGCGCTTCGGCTTCGACCGCACGCTCTGCCGCGCCATGCTGCGCTACACTTGGCCTATGCTCGTGCTCGGCATCGCTGGCATCCTCAACCAGACCGCAGACAAGATTATCTACCCGCTCATCGACACTTCCGCCTCAGCCAAGGCACAACTGGGTATCTACGGCGCTGCCGTGAAGATAGCCATGATAATGGCCATGATTACGCAGGCTTTCCGCTACGCCTACGAGCCTTTCGTCTTCTCGGCAGCCAAAGACAGCGACGAGACCGCCAAGAGAGCCACCTACGCCAAGGCCATGCTCTACTTCGTGGCCTTCACGCTCTTGGCTTTCACCTGCGTCATCGCCTACCTCGACGTCTTGCGCTACCTCATCAGCCCCGACTACTGGGACGGCCTGCGCGTGGTGCCCATCGTCATGGCCGCAGAGATTATGATGGGCATCTACTTCAACCTTTCTTTCTGGTACAAACTCACCGACCGTACACTCTGGGGCGCGTGGTTTAGCATCGCCGGCTGCCTCGTGCTGCTGTCGGTCAATATCCTTTTCATCCCCACCTACGGCTATATGGCCTGCGCATGGGCTGGCGTGGCGGGCTACACCACCTGCATGCTGCTCAGTTACTTCGTCGGACAGCACTATTACCCCATACGCTACCCGCTCGGGAAGATTTTCATCTATGTCGCGCTGACCGTCCTCTGCTGTGGCGCAATGACCATTTTTGCCCATTTCATCGAGAGTTTCGCGCTACGCATCGCGTTCAACACCGTCTGCGTAGCCGCCTTTCTCGCCCATATCTGCTATCACGAACTTCCCGAACTTACCGCACGCCTTCTCGCGCGCATGCGCCATCAATAGTAAGATAAGATGCACCAGACGCACACCCTCCCCAATGGCCTTCGCATCATCTGCGAACAGCGCAAATCTCCCGTCGTCTATTGCGGCTATGTCATCATGGCTGGCACGCGCGACGAAGCGGAGGCAGACGCTGGAATGGCCCATTTCATCGAACATATGACCTTCAAGGGCACGCAGCGAAGACGCGCCTGCCACATCAACAACGGCTTGGAACGCGTGGGTGGTGACCTCAATGCTTTCACCAACAAGCAGGAAACCGTCTATTACGCCACCCTGCTGCGAGAGCACCTGCCACGCGCCATCGACCTACTGACGGACATTGTGTTTCACTCCACCTATCCGCAACACGAGATAGAGCGCGAGGTAGAAGTGATTTGCGACGAGATAGACTCCTACCTGGATACGCCCAGCGAACTCATCTTCGACGACTTTGAGAGCCTCATCTTCAAGGGGAGCGCATTGGGGCGCGACATCCTCGGCAAGGCTGAGCGGCTGCGAGAATACACCACCGCTGACGCACTGCGGTTTACGCGCCGCCACTATCGTCCCGACCACGCCGTGCTGTTCGTCCTCGGCGATGTTGATATTGCCAAAGTGGCACGGTGCGTTGAGCAACAATTCGCGCGCTATCCCCTCGAAAAGCCCGATGAAATCGCGGTTTTTCGCCATCCACAGCCCCACGATTACAGCCGAGATTTGACAGCGATACCCCGCGAGAGCCGTCACGTATTTCGCCAGAAAGACACCCATCAAGCACACGTCATGATAGGCAATGTGGCCTTCGGCGGCACCGACGAGCGCAAGCCTGCGCTATCACTGCTCAACAACATGCTGGGTGGTCCGGGTATGAACTCACGCCTCAATATGGCCGTGCGCGAGCGGGCAGGCTTGGTGTATAGCATCGACAGTTATGTCAGCACCTTCCCCGACACCGGCTACTGGAACATCTACTTCGGTTGCGACCCCAAGGATGTGCGCCGTTGCTGCAACCTGATAGAGCGTGAGATACGCCGTTTTATCCAAGTACAACTCACCCCGACGCAGTTGGCCGCTGCCAAGCGTCAGCTGCGCGGACAACTTGGCATCTCTACCGACGCACACGAAAACTATGCACTGGCGATGGCCAAGACCTTCGCGTGGTACAACCACCACCGCGATATAGCCAAAATCTTCGATGAAATCGAGGAAATCACAGCCGAAGAACTGTCGGATCTCGCTGCCCACATCTACAATCCCGACACCGCTTACCGTCTCATCTATGCCCCATCCCCTATCCACCTTTAAGCATTGTCCGCGCTGCGGTGCGCCCACATTCGTCACACACGATGCACGCTCTCTCCGCTGCACGACCTGTCACTTCATCTACTACCACAATGCTGCTGCCGCCACCGCCGCCATCATACGAGGCAGCCATGGCAAACTCTTGGCCACACGGCGCGCCACGATGCCTGCACGCGGTACGCTCGATTTGCCCGGAGGCTTCGTAGAGCCGGGAGAGACCTTGGAAGAGGGTTGCTTGCGCGAGGTCTATGAGGAGACTGGCGTCCACGGCACTATCGTCCGCTACCTCTTCTCACAGCCCAACCGCTACGACTTTGCGGGCTTCACCGTCGATACGACAGATGCGTTCTTTGAGGTGCAAATCGCCGATGAAACCGCGGTTTTTGCGCACGACGATGCCGCAGAACTGCTCTGGATAGCCCCCGAAGACATCGACCTCGCCGCCTTCGGCTTGGAGAGCATCCGCCGAGGCTTGGCGCGCTACCTGCAATAACCCACCTCCACAAAACACATAGCGTCCTGCGTTTCTCCTTGTAGATAGAAACGCAGGACGCTATATTTGTCTTCGCAGTGCGTGGCGCGAAAGGGCGCAAGCCTACAACTTCGCCACAAAGCACCGACGGCGTTTGTGCTGCTCGGTGCGGAAATACTGCCACTGGTTTTGCACCTTATCGTTGAGTTCCAGTTCCGGATTGGTCTCGGCGTACTCGAAGCCCAACTTCTGATAGACGGGAATAAGGTCGGTGAAGAGGAGCGCATTGACACCTTTGCCCTGGTATTCGGGATCGACGGCCACGAGCAGCAAGTCGAGCACCTTGGGGCGACGCCAGAACAAGGCTTTGGCCAGATGCCACCAGCCGAAGGGGAAAAGTTTACCCTTGGCCTTCTGCAAAGCTTCGGAGATAGAGGCCATAGAGATACCGACAGCCACCAATTTCCCCTCGTCGTTCTCCACAAGCGTCACCATGCGAAGGTCGAGAACTTGCAAGTAAGTGCGCACATACTGATCAATTTGCCCCTCCGTCATCTGCGAATAGCCAAAGAGCGGCGCATAGGCGCGGTTGATCAGACGGAAGATTTCGTGCGCCGTACCGTCCTTAATGATGGTGCGCTTGCTCGTAAGCTTGCGGGTATGAACATGGTACTTCTGCTCTATGAGTCGGGAGATGCGCAGATGCTTCTCGGGGATAGCATCGGGGACATACACCTTCATTTCTACCCAGTCAGCCCCCTTGGTGAAGCCGAGTTGCTCCATGTGCTTGGGGTAGTAAGGATAGTTGTAGATGGTCGCCATCGTGCTGAGTTGGTCGAAGCCCTCAATGAGCATGCCCTCGGCATCCATATCCGTGAAGCCCAACGGGCCTTCGATGGTCTCCATACCGCGCTCGCGACCCCATGCTTTCACCGTGTCGATGAGGGCAGTACTTACAGCAATGTCGTCGATGAAGTCTATCCAGCCGAAGCGCACCGCTTTCTTGTCCCAAGTCTCATTGGCACGGTGGTTGATGATGGCAGCCACACGCCCCACTATTTCATCACCTCGATAGGCGAGGAAGTATTCGGCCTCGCAAAACTCAAAGGCTGCGTTCTTCTCGGGCATAAAGGTGTCGCGGATGTCTTCGTAGAGGTCGGGCACGCTGTACGCGTTGTCCTTGTACATCTCGTAATTAAAGCGGATGAACTTCTTGAGTTCGGCTTTATTGGTGACTTTCTTGATAACTATTGCCATAACATAAGAGGTCTGTTGAGAATTGCAAAGGTACGACAAAATATTGGAAATGGCGGGGTTACGGGCCTATTATTTGGCGAAAAACGTCATTTTCCCAATAAATAGAGCCTTCGCCACGGCGCGTGTCGCAAAAAAAGTGTACCTTTGCATTTCTAACTTATCACTCTATCTCCTATGAGCAAATCCCATCTTTATGCCCTATATGTCAGCGTCGCTTTGCTGATAGTCCCACTGTCGCTCTTTGCCCAGTCCTATCCCTCTGCCAGTCCCAAGATGTATGTCATCGCGGCCGATGGTAGCGAAAGCGCAGAAGAAGGCTTCGACGGCAACGCCCCGATGCACGCCCGCTTTGAGGCTTGCCCCGTAGATCTCGGCGACTATGAAGCACTCTATGAGTGGCGTTTCACCAAGATGGACGCCGCCGAGCCCTTCCTCGTGCGCTACGACGAGGTGACGGACTACACCTTCACCGAGAGCGGCTCTTTTACGGTCAAACTCTACGCCACCTTTCAGCGCGACGGTGAAACCATAGAGTGGGAAGCCGACAACGCTTTCTCCATCAACATCTCCGAGAGTTTCCTCGAAGTCCCCAACGCCTTCACGCCCAACAACGACGGCACCAACGACACCTTCCACGTCAAGGAAGGCTATCGCAGCATCGTGGAGTTTCATGCCCAAGTGTTCAACCGTTGGGGCAAGAAACTCTATGAATGGCACGACCCCGCAGGAGGCTGGGACGGCACAGTGGGCGGCAATGGCGGCACAGAAGCCCCCGACGGCGCTTACTACCTCACGGTAGAGGCACGCGGTGCCGACGGCCGCCATTATCACTTCAAGAAAGTCATCAACCTGCTCCGCACCTACCACGAAGTGACGGGCGAGACTGGCCAATAGCACGATGGCGCACAAGAGCGAGCATATCGAAGAAGGCACAATAGAAGTCCTCGGGGCGCGCGTCCACAATCTCAAGAATGTGGACGTGACTTTGCCGCGTCAGTCGCTGACGGTCATTACGGGACTGTCGGGCAGCGGCAAGTCATCGCTGGCTTTCGACACCTTGTATGCAGAAGGACAACGCCGCTACATCGAGACCTTCTCATCCTATGCGCGCAACTTCCTCGACAACTTGGAGCGTCCCGATGTGGATAAGATAAGTGGTCTCTCGCCCGTCATATCCATAGAGCAGAAGACGACCAACCGCAACCCACGCTCCACAGTAGGCACGGTGACGGAACTATACGACTTCCTGCGCCTGCTCTTTGCTCGCGCTGCCACGGCCTACTCCTACGCCTCGGGCGAGAAGATGGTGAAATATACCGAAGAGCGCATCGTAGATTTGCTCTGCTCCGCCTACGAAGACCAACGCGTCTATCTCTTGGCACCGCTCGTGCGCTCCCGCAAGGGTCACTACAAGGAACTCTTTGAGAGCATCCGCAAGAAAGGCTACCTCACCGTCCGCGTCGATGGCGAACTACGCGAACTGACTCACGGCATGAAGGTGGATCGCTACCGCAACCACGACATAGAGGTCGTGGTCGATAAACTCCGCGTCAGAGAGAAAGACCGTGAGCGGCTGACCCACTCCGTCAGCAAGACGCTCGACCTTGGCGAAGGGCTTATGGCCATCCTCGCCGCAGATGAGAGCAATCACACGGCACTGCGCTACTACTCCAAGCGGCTCATGTGTCCCGTGACAGGCATTGCCTACCGTGAGCCTGCGCCGCACAATTTCTCCTTCAACTCTGCCCAAGGGGCTTGCCCCAGGTGCAAAGGTCTTGGTCGCGTTGCCGTTATCGACCGCGAGAAAGTATGCCCCAACCCCAAGTTGAGCATACGCGAAGGCGCACTTCAGCCCTTGGGCAAATACAAGAACGCGCTCATCTTCCACAAGATAAGCGCAGTGCTCCATAAATATGGCTACACGCTCGACACACCCATAGAGTGCATCGGCGAAGAAGCCTTTGCGGAAGTGATAGGTGGCAGTCCCGAGCGTCTGCATATCACCACGGGAAGCGAAGGCGATGACTACTATGCCGATTTCGACGGACTGGTGAAATATATCCAGCAACTGGCTGACGCAGAGATGACGGCTGCGGCGCAGAAATGGGCCGACCAGTTCAACAGCACAGCAGAATGTCCGCTGTGTCACGGCGCACGTCTCAATGCCGAAGCCCTCTCCTACCGTCTCGACGGCAAGAACATCCACGTACTTGCCTCGATGGACATCGCGGAGCTCTACGAC
>JAGHRU010000045.1 GCA_018066225.1 Candidatus Equimonas enterica | reverse complement strand
TAACGCTCTGGGCAAATCGTTCGTCGCGTCTGCCCTTATCGTTTGCACTATCTGCCCAGACGCGAAAAGCCCTTACTGCGTTGGGCTTTTGCGGGGAGGGTAGGCCAAAGCAACTATTTCTGCGTCTTGGCGTTGCGTAGTTTCTCTACCATGTGGCGCAACTTGGTGATTTCCTTGTCCTTCATGGCGAGTTCGTCACCCATATTCTTGATGGTCGTCAGCAGCGAGTTGAGTTCCTCGTTGTCGATGGTCTCGGGATAGCGATTTCTCACCCGTGTGATGAAGTCGGCGAGGATGTTCATGTAGTTGGTGAAGGCGTCGTAGGGAGAATCGTAGAGGCCGCGATAGGCGTTCTCACTACCCGGCTTGGTGTTCATGAAGCGGAAGTTGTTGCTGGCTTGCAGTCGGTACCAGTCGAGCATGAGTTTGAGGTCTTGTGTGGCACGCAAGCGCTCAGCGATGCTGTAAAGTTTCTTCAAGGCTTCACGCTGCATGACGTTGCCCAGCCACGGCGAGAGGTCGCGCTCTTCATCGACCCATGTCACGGGGGCTTCCACGTCTATCTCGCCGATGGGCCGTAATTGCTCACACACTTCCGAGGGTGTGCTGAAGGTGATGCCTTTCTGCTGCATCTCGGCGGGTAAGGCGTAGAGGAAGTCCAGAATGTGTGTGCTCAAAGGCTGGAAGATGCCGAGGGCGCAAAGTTCGAGACTCAGCGTCACGACCTGTTCTTCCTCGGGGAGGTTGTCTATCCAGTGAGCAAAGGTCTCGGCGTAGAGGGGATATTCGCTCCACGCAGGGTTGCCGAAATTGTAGGCGATGTCTTCCGATAGACGATAGTCGCGCAGCAAGACGCGTAGCGCAGGGTTGCGGTTGCTCTGATAGAGGAAGTGCGGGCTCTTCCATCCCAAGACGTGGCGCGCGCCCTCGCCCAAGATGCCTATGAAGCCCATGTCACCAATCTGTTCGCCGATGTCGTCGCTATACATGAGACAACTGTTGGCAAAGACCTTGGGACGCATGCCGAAGAGGGAGGCTATTTTCTCCGAGAGCAGCAGTGTCTCTTCGCGAAATGCCTCGGCATCCATGATGCTTGAGAAACCATGACCATAGGGCTCGGCCAGAAATTCCACTTGGCCTGTCTGGCTGAGGTCTTGCAGCAGGTCGATGACTTCTGGTGCATACTGTTCCAGCAGTTCCAGTGTGACGCCCGAGACGGAAAAGGCGCACTTAAACATGCCCTTGTAGTCGCGTGTCATGCTTAGCAGCGTCTTGAGTGCGGGGGCGTAACTCTGTGCTACGGTCTCTGCAATGGACTGCTCGTTCTGGTAGTCATCGTAGTAGTAGTGGTCCGTGCCAATCTCCGAGAAGCGATAGCGCTTGAGATGGACATTCTGGTGTATCTCGAAATGTAAACAGATGGTCTTCATGACGTGTGGTTGGTTATAGGGTTGGGGGAGTGTGGGCGGTGGAGCGGCTATATGAGCCTGCGGTAGCAGTCGTAGATGCGCTGGGCGACTTTGTCCCATGTGATGCCATCAACTTCTTTCTTGCCTTCTTCGCGTAAGTAGTTGTAGAGACCTTCATTGGTGCATATGGAGTAGATGGCATCGGCCATGGCATCAATGTCCCAGTAGTTGGTCTTGATGCAGCGCTTGAGTATCTCGCCGCAGCCGCTCTGCTTGGAGATGATGCATGGACAGCCGCATTGCATGGCTTCAAGAGGGGCAATGCCGAAGGGCTCGCTTACGGAGGGCATGACGAAGACATCACTGTTCTTGTAACATTCATAGACCTGACGACCGCGTTGGAAACCCGGGAAGTGAAACCTGTCGGAGATGCCACGCTTCGCCACCAGTGCTATCATCTCTTCGAGTTTGTCGCCCGAGCCTGCCATCCAGAAGCGGATGCCGCGGGTGCGCTCCAGCACTTTGGCTGCCGCTTCCACGAAGTACTCTGGCCCTTTCTGCATAGTGATACGACCGAGGAAGGTGACAATCTTCTCGTTACCGCGCTTCTGCGGTTTTATCTCTTGTATTTCCCGGCTGAGCGGATAGACGGCATTGTGCATTGCGACGCACTTGGCAGGATCTTGGTGATAGTGGCGTATGACGGTCTGTCGGGTGAGTTCGCTGACACACATGATGCAGTCGGCGTGGTCCATCCCGTCTTTCTCCACAGCATAGACGGTGGGATTGACTTTCCCACGGCTGCGGTCGAAGTCTGTGGCATGCACATGGATGACCAACGGCTTGCCGCTCACTTGTTTGGCGTGTACGCCTGCTGGAAATGTCAGCCAGTCGTGGGCGTGGATGATGTCGAAGGAGCGGGCACGCGCCACGACGCCGGCTATGATGGAGAAGTTGTTGATTTCCTCTTGCAGATTTGACGGATAGCCGCCTGCGAAGTCCAGTCCCCCTAATTCGTTGACGTTGCGATAGTTGAAGTCGGCATATATGGCATCGCGATAGCGGTAGTAATCTTCGGTGCTGTTGGTGTGCAGATGCTCGCGGAGATAGTTGCAGTCGTGGTCGCGCCATACGATAGGGACTTCGTTCATCGCCACGATGTTGAGGAAATCTTCTTCCTCGCCGCAAGGGCGCGGCAGGCAAAATGTAGTTTCTACGCCCTCAATGTGGCTCAGACCATTGGTAATGCCGTAGGAAGCCACCGCAAGGCCGCCGTAAATTTTAGGTGGGAATTCCCAACCAAACATAAGTACTTTCATGACAATCGCAATGCGTTAAGGGGTGGAGATAGGGCGCTCGGTGAGGCGCAGGGTGCGTAGGATGCCGCCTACGTTCATGGCAAACGACATGGCGCCTCTACCGCTGAAAGGAGGATTGCCGTCAAAGACCTCGGGAATGGTGCCCACACAGTGGTAAAACAGTTCCTCCTCCAGACCAACCAATTGCCGCTCAATGTAGTTGATGCCGCTCATCTTGTAGATACGCTTGTATGCCTCCAGATAAAATGCCATAAGCCATGGCCATGCCGTGCCTTGGTGGTAGGCCTTGTCGCGCTCTTCCTGACGGCCGATATAGCGTGGGTTGTATGCGCCGTTCTTGGGCGAGAGACTACGGATGCCTTTCGGCGTAGCCAGTTCGCGGGTGCAGACGTCCAGCACGCCCTTGCTCAGGCGATTGTCCAGCGGGCTATAGGGCAGGGCGATGGCCATAAGCTGATTGGGGCGCACGCTTATCTCCTGCGTGCTACCATCGACATAGTCGTAGAGATATCCTTTCTCGTTGAGGAAGACCTCGCGGAAGGATTGCGCTATTTGTTCTGCCTCCTGTTCACTTCGCTCGGCCATAGCGATGGCTTGCTTGGTGCCCTCGCAGCGGTGCAACGCGGCCGAGAAGCAGACGGCATTGTACCATAGGGCATTGAACTCTACGATGTAGCCCGAGCGTGGCGTGATGGGGCGACCGTCGCACATGGCATTCATCCAGGTCACTGCCTTTTCCCGACCGTTGCTGTATAGCAGTCCGTTGTCGTGGAGAAAGAGGTTGCTGTGCCGCCCCATACGGATGTAGTCCAGCATCTTGTGGCAGAGCTTGCCGTAGCGTCGGGCGCAGGCTTTGATGCCTTCGTAGTGGGCATACATCTGGATGCACCATATCGCCCAAAGGAGGATATCGGGCTGCTCCACTTCGCTGATGCGGACGGAGATGTCGCGTCCCTCCATGAATTCTTCCAGGGCTTTTGCCGCCGTGTTCATATAGGCTTCGTAGTGGCGCGTCTCGCCTATGCTGAGGGTCAGGCCCGGCATAGCGATGAAGGTGTCGCGGGCTCTGGCCTTAAACCACGGATGGCCTGCAAGGAGATAGGTCTCACCGTCTTGCTCTACCTTAAACTGCAAGGCGGCATCGACGAGGCAATGGTAGAGGGAGTCGCGCTTGATATAGTTGGAGCGTTCCTCGGCGATGATGTGCTCAAAAGTCTTGGGGTCGCGTTCGCGTAGCGAAGCGGTGAATATGACGCTCTGCCCCTTGCGCAACGTGAGTTCGAAGTATCCCGGTACGAGCAGGTCTTCCAGTTCTTCGTAGCCACGCTCCTTCTCCTTGATGTACTCGAAGTTGCGGTACCAGTCGGGTGCGTGGTGGTAAGTGCAGGGACAGTCGGTCTGCATATATAGTTGAGGATAACGCGGATAGAGGCACATGGCTATACCATTTTCGCATGGCGTAAAGGCCGTGTTGGCTGTGCCATTCTCGTGCGTCCATGCTCTCACGCTGCGGAAAGCCAGATAGGGCTTGAGGCGCAGCGTCGTCTCGCTATGGGCATCGAGGAGCGTGTAGCGTATGAACAGCCGTTTCTGCAAACCGCGGAAGATGATTTCTTTCTTCAGCAACACGCCACCGATACGGTAAATCCACGTCGGTATGTCTTCCCATTCAAAGGACAGTATGTACTTGTGTCCCTTGGGGCTGAAATGGCCACCAGCATATTGGTGCAGGCCTAAATTGAAAGCCGCACCGTGCTGTATGATGGTCTCGTCCAAGGCAGAGAGCAGCACATAGTGCTCATCGTCTATCTCGGGAATGGGAACGACGAAGAGCCCGTGGTACTTGCGGATGTTGCAGCCCGTTAAGGTCGTGGCGCAGTAAGCCCCTGATACGTTTGCAAACAACAGCTCTTTCTTCAAAGAGTCTTGCAAATTGGTCACCTGAGCTTTGTCAAAACGAAGATATGACATGACTTCTTTGTTAATATAGACACGCCACAAAGTTACACATTATATTCCAAATAGCAAAAGATTAGTCACGTCTTCTGCGTAAATACTTGAAATTGCTGGTGCTTTTGCACTTACACGCTGCAAAAACGGTCTGCCCAGACCGTGAAACCGATCTGGGCAGACAGGAAAAACTCTCTGGGCAGACAGTTTTTCCTATCTGCCCAAGTCGCAACAAGTGCTTTAAGATGTTAGCCGATGTCCTGCGCGTAAGACGCTACAAGACGCGCCTTCTCCTCGAGTGGTAACGTGGCATCCACCCATTGGATGCTGATGCCGCGTCGCTCCATACCTCTAAACCATGTCATCTGCCGCTTGGCAAACTGATGAATGGCGATTTCTAGTTGCGTCACCATCTCGTCGTAGGAGAGGCGGCCGATGAGGTGGAGGGTGATAAATTTATATTCCAAGCCATAATAGATAAGGTCGTCGGGAGCGACACCGCTATCTATCAGACGGCGCACTTCCTCCACCATGCCTTCTTGTAAGCGTTGGTGCAGGCGACGCGTGATGCGCTCGCGGCGCAACTCGCGTGGCAATTCGAGCCCGACGACGACGTCGTGACGCTGCTGCATTTTTGCTGGGGCTTCCAGTCCTTCCGCCCGGGAGCTGCGTATGGCTTCCTCTATCTCGATAGCGCGTATGGCGCGAGGTATAGTGTCGATGTCAGTGACATTGTGCATCGTGCTGTTGTTCTGCGCTTTAAGAGCGGACAACTTGCTGGCAAGTTCTGGCAGAGAGAGGCCTTTCAACGCCTTGCGAAGCGTCGGGTTTTGCGGCACGGGGGAGATGTCATAATCCCGCAAGATACTCTCGATACATAGCCCTGTGCCGCCACACAGCACGACTTTGTGTCCGCGCTCGCGTATGGCATTGTAGCAGGTTTCGAAGTCTTGTTTGTAGCGAAACACGTTGTACTTCTCGCCCGGCTCACAGATGTCAATGAGATGGTAAGGGACTGTCTTGCCGTCTATGGTGTAGTCTGCCAGGTCTTTCCCCGTGCCGATGTCCATGCGGCGATAGACCTGGCGAGAGTCTGCCGAGATGATTTCTGCGCCGATAAGGCGGCATACGGCAGCTGCAACCTGTGTCTTGCCCGAGGCTGTGGGGCCTAAAAGTGTTAGCATTGGCGTGAGGGGTTATTGTAGTACGGGGATGTGCTTCATCTGTCGCTCTATCCAGTGCTGACGCTTACGCATATAGGGGCCCGGGTGCAGCGAACTGAAATGACGCGGATTGGGCAACGTAGCAGCGATGAGTGCGCACTCCGAGCGCTTCAATTCGCTGGCTGGGCAGCCGAAGTTTTGCTGCGCCACCGCCTCTACACCGTAAATGCCGTCGCCCATCTCGATGGAGTTGAGATAGACTTCCATGATACGCTCCTTCGACCAAAAGGTCTCGATGAGAAACGTGAAATAGACCTCAAAGCCTTTTCTCACCCACGACGAAGTAGGCCAAAGGAAGACATTCTTCGCCGTCTGCTGCGATATGGTGCTGCCGCCGCGCTTTCGTTTCCCTGCGAGTCGCTCGTTGATGGCGCTCGTGATGGCTTGTGTGTCAAAGCCGTTGTGCTGCATGAAGTTTTGGTCTTCACTGGCGATGACAGCCACAGGCATATAGATGGACATCTCTTCCAAGGACACCCAGCGATGGTGTAGGGTAGGGCTTTCGCCTTTGCCTACCTGCTCGCAACATCTGATGAGCATAAGCGGTGTGACAGGGACGGGGAGCCAGCGGTAGAGTATGGTGGCGAGGACGGAACTGCAAAAGAAGAGGACAACAGCCCAGCGCAGTATCTTGCGACAAGTTTTCATCGTGGCAGAGTTTTGGAGATATAAAGTAGTTCGCAGCAAGGTGAACGATTGTTGCTGGCGTTTACCTTACTGCGAATATGTATGGCTACAAGTGCATATCAATCTGCGGCTTGCAGGCGTGCCTTAGAAGGGCAGGTCTTCACTTTCGTTGGGGGCGGGAGCGGCTGGCTGAGGAGCAACAGCAGGTGCAGCGGGCTGAGGAGCGGCAGGCTGAGGTGCTGTGTAGGCAGGTGCAGCGGGCTGCGTGGGCGGAACGTATGCGGGTGCTACGGGCTGTCCGGGCTGGGCGTAAA
>JAGHRU010000149.1 GCA_018066225.1 Candidatus Equimonas enterica | reverse complement strand
GTGAAGGTGAGGTCGCCGGAAGGCGCGCCGCCAGAAAGCCATACCTTGATGGTTGTGACATTGGCAGAGGCTCTGAAAGTATTGGCAACATTGAAGGTCACCTCGTCGGCTTCGCCTGTCCATACGCCAGCCTCAAACTCACCCGTAGTAGCAGAGAGTTTGCTGATGTCGGCCAGCTCATCGCCTCCAAACTCCACCTTCACTATCTTGTAAGGCTCGGTCGCGGTGAGCACAAGGCTACCGCCCTTGTCGATATTGAGGAGATACATATCGGCATCTATCGTAGCCTCTACACCACCCTCCAAAGTTGCCGTCACAGCACCCTTGGTGATGGGCGCAGTGATTTCGACAGCATCGTCCACATTGGTAGCGGGAGTGATGCCAAGAGAAGCGGGATCGGTGAAGTCAAAATCGGCCGTAGCGAGTTGCAGCGGGGCGGTCACGCTAATAGTGGAGACGATAGGCTCGCCCGGACGGAAGGGAGTACCCTTGTCGTCGGTCAGCTCTATGCGGTCTATGGCGAGGTCATAAGTGCCTACGGCGAGATCATCGGCGGCGTGCATCTTCACCGTCACCACTTCGCCGTCGCTGCCTTCAAATTTATAGTTCTTCGTAGAAGCGGCAAGCACCATCAATGTGCCGTCGGAGACGATGGACGCATCGAAGGTGTTGGTCTTGGCGGCTGTGGTGCGAGCGGTGCTCAAATTGGCTTCGAGGAAGCCGTCGGCATCCTTGCAAACGGTGATGCCATCGGGAAGCGTCATGTTGAACTGGAAGCCGGTCATAGCGGTCGAAAGGTTGCGCATGTTGAAGGTCACCGTGAAGTCCTTACCGGGAGATACGAACACATCATCGGCATAGATGATGTTGTCCTTGTCGCTGATATTGGTCTTTGCCTTGAAGCGGAGAGACTTGCGTGCATGGAAGCTATTGCCACCGGTGCTCTCGGCGATGATGATAGGTACTAACGACGAGAGGTCGGAGACGGAGACAAAGCCGTCTTCATTGACATCGGCGGCTTTGGCAACAAAGCCAGCAGGCGTATTCTCCAAGATATGGCTGGCGATAGCAGAGAAGTCGGCCACAGACACCGTGCCGTCGGCATTGACATCGCCTATCTTGTAGGCGTTCGCCGTCATCGTCGTCTTGAGGTAAGGCACACGATAGGGTGTACCGCTGTCATCGGTGAGTTCTATGTTGCGCAGGATGATGGGATATTCGCCCTCTTCGAGTTCCTTATCGATGTCGAGGTTGATGCGTACCACCTCGCCGTCGGTACCCGTGAAGGCGTAGTTCTTCGTGGAGGCCGCCAGCACCATCAGAGAGCCGTCGGAGACGATGGAGGCATCGAAGGTGTTGGTCTTTTGAGGCGTCGTGCGAGTCGTGCTGAGCGTGACATCGCAGAAGCCATCGGCATCCTCCACGACGGAGACACCATCGGGCAGGTACATGTTGAATTGGAAGCCAGTGGGAGCAATGGTGTTCTTCATCTTTACCACCACTTCTGCTGTACTGCCACAAAAAGCATCAAAGGGCTCGATGTAGATGGCATTGGAGAGCGTAGAGATGTCCGTATCGGCTACTTTTGTTTCCTTATGGCTCTCAAACTCTGCAACGGCGGCATTTATCATCGCCGTGCAACTATCGATGCTCGCTGTACTCATCGTGTCCGTGATGTTCTCGTTCACGGCATTGAGTACCTCCAGCAGTGCAGCACGGCTACCGCTGGCATACTGGCCGTATTCCGTGCCCTCTGTGCTATTGTCATAGAGGCTTTGAGCATCTGCCACGAGCGAGCGAAGGGCGGCGATGGCAGCAGCATTCTTAAAGGTATAAGCCACCGTGAAGGTGTGCGTATCGGCATCGTAGGTCTTTTCAGCGTCATAGCCTTCCACTTCTGCTACGACGAGGGCGTCGAGCGTCAATTCTTTGGCGACGGCATAAGTGCCATCGGCAGTAAAGGCTTGGCCGTCAAGGGTGACGGAGGCATTTGAAGGAGCATTCGTAAGAACTATATAGTAAGTATCTTTGGGCATTTCTATTAAATTGTTCTCACCTATCTTTTGCTTCATAGCCTGTACGACCTCGCCTGTCTCCGTATCGTAAACGAGGGTGATGAGGTGGCTGTTATTGATATCCTTAACGTTGGCAGGAACATCAAGAGTTATATTGAAGTAAACGACTTGACCTTCTCCTGCAACAGCACCGACTGATTCTTCAATACCTTTCACCCCATAAATCTTGCGTGCCACGCCGTTGTAGGTGCAAACATAGGGACTACGCTGCTGGAAGAAAGCGGAAATCTCTGCGCTGGGCTCGCTACCGAAAGTCTGGGTATAAGCGGCTGCGTTAGCACCAGAGTAACCATTGGTCTGTGCATCTTTGAGGCCGTCCTCGGTGAGGGCGTAACCGATGGCGTAGTCACCAGCGGCTGCGTTGATGAAGAACTTAGCAGAGGTATTGA
>JAGHRU010000139.1 GCA_018066225.1 Candidatus Equimonas enterica | reverse complement strand
AAGGCGTACGGCCAAGGAGTGCGGATACCTCGGAGCCTGCCTGCGTGAAACGGAAGATGTTGTCGATGAAGAAAAGTATGTCGGTTGCCTTACCCGTGGCAGCACCACTGTCGCGGAAAGACTCTGCGATGGACAGACCCGAAAGCGCAACGGAGGAACGTGCACCGGGGGGCTCGTTCATCTGACCATAGACCAGCGTGGCTTGCGACTTGGCAACTTCGTTGTAATCTACCTTGGAAAGATCCCATTCGCCGCGCTCCATGGCTTCGGAGAACTCCTTACCGTACTTGATAACGCCCGACTCAATCATTTCGCGCAGGAGGTCGTTACCTTCACGCGTACGTTCGCCTACGCCAGCGAAGACGGAGAAACCATCGTGGCCTTTGGCGATATTGTTGATGAGCTCCATGATGAGCACCGTCTTACCTACGCCGGCACCACCGAAGAGGCCAATCTTACCACCTTTCATATAAGGCTCCAGCAGGTCGATGACTTTGATGCCTGTGTAGAGCACTTCGCGCGAAGTTTTGAGTTCTTCAAACTTGGGGGCTTCGCGGTGGATGGGATAGGCATTTTCTTCTTTGGAGAGCGATTTCAAGCCATCGATGCTGTTACCGATAACGTTGAGCATACGGCCTTTAATCTGGTCGCCAGTAGGCATAGAGATAGGTGCACCAAGTGGCTTGACTTCGAGGCCACGACGCAGACCGTCGGTGTTGTCCATAGCGACGGTGCGCACGGTGTCTTCACCGATGTGCTGCTGCACCTCGATGATGATGGTGCGGCCGTCGGGATGTTGCACTTCAAGTGCGTCATGGATCTTTGGCAGCACCTGCTTGGCGTTGCCCTCTTGCACCTCAAAGATAACATCGACTACGGGGCCGATGATAGAGGAGATGTGTCCAATGTTTTGACTCATAATGTCTGTATGTATTGTATTTTCTTTGAATTTCTTTGGCGGGTCACTTCGTCTTGCATCATCACGGGGCTTTTCTAACCCCAAGACAGCATCGTTAAGCGCGGGCAAAGTTACACATTTCTTACGAAGTATCAGCAAAAATTTCACACTTTTTTTATGATGCTGAAAATGTGTGCTTGTCGTTATGCTCTTCGCTCTTGGTGATAGATGGTGCATATGGTAGCTTTAAGCATGGTAGGTGCAGTTTTTAAGTAATTTGTCATATAAGTTTAAGTAATTGCTTTGAAATCATCTGTATTAAGTCGTGTTGTTTATTACTGATAGATGCCTTGTAAATCAGTCGAAAGGCATCGGGTTACAACGGTCTGGGCAGATGCTTGTGGCGGTCTGCCCAGATAGTGTGAACGACAAGGGCAAATCGTTTTTCTTCTCCGGGCAGATAGGAAAATGGCATTTAGCGCACTGTACAAACAAAACAGCCGCACCATAGGGCGCGGCTGCATTGATAGGAATATGAAATACTGGATAGAGGCTATCCTATCTGCATATTAGTTCTTAAAGAAATCCTTAACAGCTTCGTTGGGAACCATTTGTTCGTCGAAGACGTAAGCACCAGTCTTGGGGCTCTTGACCATTTTGATGACTTTGGTGTAGGAGCGGCCGTCGGTCTTACCTGTTTGAAGGGTTGCGACTGTTTTCTTTGCCATGGCTTAATGATTTACTTGATTTCCTTATGGATTGTCATGCGACGGAGTATGGGATTGTACTTCTTCAACCCCAGACGCTCAGGGGTATTTTTACGGTTCTTTGTGGTGATGTAACGGGAGGTGCCGGGCATACCGCTATCCTTATGCTCTGTACATTCGAGGATGACCTGTACGCGGTTGCCTTTAACTTTCTTTGCCATAGTAATTGAATATGATTAACCGATTACTTTAACTTCTTTCCAATCGCAATATCCCTTGGCGACAGCGTTTTTGAGGGCGGCGTCAAGGCCAATCTTGTTGATGAGGCGGAGACCAGCAGCACTAATCTTGAGGCTGATCCAGCAGTCTTGCTCTACATAGTAGAACTTCTTGGTGAACAGGTTGGCATCGAAGGTGCGCTTTGTGCGACGCTTGGAGTGCGACACATTGTTACCAATCATTGCCTTCTTACCGGTAATTTGACAAATCTTAGACATTGCTATCTGTTGTTTTAATGCGTGTGATAGTATGAGGTATTTCCAATCAAGGCGCAAAATTACACCTTTATTTTGTAACGTGCAAGCGTTTAGGCAATTATTTTCGTTTCGAGCGCAAAAACTTTGTCTTATTGTAGTCTTTACTGTGCATTTCGGGCGTATGCGGGCTTGCCCAAGTCGCAGAAATCGTGATCTTGGTATTTGTAATAGCCCGTGATGGCTATCATGGCTGCGTTGTCGGTGGTGTAACTAAACCGCGGTATGTAGGTCTGCCAACGTCCCTCCGCTTGCTCGGCTTCGAAGGCGCGCCGCAGTGCGGTGTTGGCACTTACGCCGCCAGAGAGGGCCACATGGGTGATGCCCGTTTGCTTGACGGCTTTCTTGAGCTTGTGCATAAGGGTCTCTACAATGGCGTGCTCTATGC
>JAGHRU010000062.1 GCA_018066225.1 Candidatus Equimonas enterica | reverse complement strand
GAACTGCGTAGATGGCATCACCGCCAACGAGGAGCGTTGCCGCGAGTACATCATGAACTCCATCGGCATCGTCACCGCTCTCAACCCCATCATCGGCTACAAGCACTCCACCAAGATTGCGAAAAAGGCTAAGGAGACCGGTCGCGGTGTCTATGATCTCGTGCTCGAAGAAGGCATCCTTTCCAAGGAAGAACTCGACACGATACTCGCTCCTGAAAACATGATTAAGCCCGTCAAACTCGACATTAAGCCTCGCAAGTAAGCGAAGCCACTATACACCGACACGGGAGGTTGCGTCAGCAGCCTCCCGTGTCGGTGTATATGCGTTGGGGATGAAAGTCTTATTTCCAGTAGGAACGCTCAAAATGGTGCGGCACTTGTTTTTCTGGCGGTGGGGGTGTCATATAGTCGCCAAAGGTCAGGGTGAGATACTCATCATAGAGAGCAAAAGCCTTGTAAGTGCGGTCTTCAAACTTGATGTCGGTGATGTCGTCAAACAGCCGCTTGGGGAAACTATGCTTGACAAACAGACCGCTTGAAGTCTCAAATACCATGGCGCTGTTTTGACCATTGAAACGCTGTATCGCTTTGTTGAGCCGGTGTAAGGCGCGTTGGCGGTTGAAAAACAGATAGCGCAGGCGCACGAAGGGAACTAACACGTTTTGCCATAGCGCGAAGTCCTGCGAGAAGTGCAAGGAAGAGCGGCGCAAGTGTATGAGTTGTTGCTTACGCCATTTGTTCCATCGCTCGAAAGTCGCATTGTCTTCTGGCACGTCGTCTATCGGAAAGATGTCGATGTTGATGCCGATGTCCGTCGTGTGCTGCCGCGTATCTACCATCTTCGTGCGATTGTCCCAGACTTTCCCCAGAAGGAATGTCCAATGCTCGTCACGCTCCAGTGCGCCAAATTCGTACCGTCCTTTATATACCTTGGGAAACGCCTTGGCAAATCGCGTGTAGTCTTCGCGCAGCATATAAATGTCTATATCGTCGTCCCAGGGTATGTATCCCCCGTGTCGTATGGCACCGAGTAGGCTGCCGCAGGCCAAGGAGTACCGAATGTCGTGTTCTTGGCAGAACTCATCGACGGCATCCATTATGGACATCTGGATGCTCTTGCGCTCTTCTATGTCGATCTCTTTCATCTTATTATCCAGTCTTTGGTCACTTCTGCCACACGCAGATAGTCGTTGTAGGTGTCGATGTCATACGCTCTCACTTTTATGCCACGAATAGGGCAATAGGGCTCTAACATGTTGAAGACGTTTTGAGAACAGTAGGTGATGTGATGCTTCGCCATACAGGCTGGCCCCGTCCACTCGTAGTCGCCATTTTCGCGAGAGAAACCGACGACATTGCCTTCTGCATCGTTGTGGGTATATACGGTGTCTTCTCTGCTAATATCACTGTAACAGATGTATTCGCCCGGGGTTGTAAACAAGATGCTGGCGTCATCTGGGTGCACGAGCAAGTCGCCATCCCATTGTATGCTTTCGGGGTTGGCATGGCGTGCTCCGAGGTAAAAACTTGTGCCTGTCTTGGTTTCGAAATAGCGGTGGTTATAGACAAAGATAACATCATCGCGATATTGCTTCACTTCTTCGATGATTTCAGCGCCTTGAAATCCAATGACGATACGCAAATCCTTTACTGTCTTAAAAAACTTCAACTGCCATGAAATCAACGAACTGCCGTTGATTTGTACCAGTGCTTTGGTTTGCCCTAATCCCAATCGGCTGCCAATGCCTGCGCAACTGAGCACGACGGACTTCCCCTCTTCGTAGATGCCTATCAATTGGTTGAGTTGGCGCACAAGGGCCTGCTCGCTGAAGATGACATAATCGCAGAGGGAGAAAAGGCTCTGAGCGGGAGCGTGGGTGAGGCCTACGGCAATGCTGATGTCTGCTTGTCGCATGGCTTCCAAATCGTTGTTGCCGTCGCCAACAAAGACAACGGTTTCGCCCTGGGCTTTGAGTTGCTCCACGATGTCCTCTTTGCGCAGTATCGTCTTGATTTTCACGACACGGTCGTTCTCACATTCGGCTTCACTGCCATAGCATTGGCAGCCGATGGTCTTAAATAGTTCGTCGCACCAGCAAGTGAGGTTGCTCGTGACGATGGCGCAGTCTGCGCTGTGCGCTTTAATAAATTGGAGTAGGGTGGTGTAGAGGGGTATGTTGCCCAGCAAACGTGCTGTCTCGCTGACGGAATAGCGCCCCAATATGTTTACGCGTCGGATGAAACTTTCGATGAAGGGCACATTGCCTGCCACGGTTCGGGCGGTAAGTTCGTCTATTGCTTCCTTGCAGTCGAAGTGTGCAGAGATTATGGGCAATGTTTCTTTTGTCGTGACAGTGCCGTCTAAATCGAAGAGAAATTTCATGTTGCAGAAATAGGGTTTTATAAACATCAAAGTGAGCGATGCAAAGT
>JAGHRU010000128.1 GCA_018066225.1 Candidatus Equimonas enterica | reverse complement strand
TAGTAGCGGTACGCTCCAAGATGAGGATGAGCAGGCCGCTGACCATCGTGAAGCCGCCCACGAGCACCATCAACAGCAAGATGACCACCATATTGAAGTCCAAGAGCTCGAGCCACGAGAATATCTGTGGGTAATGCTGATCTATCGTCAAGAGGGCTTTGGTAGCACCCCCTGTGGGCTCGGGATACTGCTGATTGAGCGCAGCGATTTGCCTGCTGACCGCGCCGATGCGGTCGTTGTCCTCAACGCGTATTTCCACTTCGCTGCATTGCTCCTGCTCCCACGCGTTGAGCCTTGCCACCGTCTCAAAGTCGGTAAATGCCAAGACCTCATCGTACATCTTCATGTGCGTCTCGTAGATGCCTATAATGGTGAAACGCCGCATCTTGATGGTCTGCTCAAAGAAATAGGCAAAGACCTTGTCACCGACTTTGAGGTGCATATCATCGGCCACCGACTGTGAGATGGCCACTTCGCTGGTCTCGGCAGTGCCGTCAAGCAGCGGCAAGCGACCAGCCCTGAGACACGAGGCGAGGAACGCGGTGTCGTAGTTAGCCTCCAAGCCTTTGAGCGTGATGTCGGCGAAGTCGTCGTTTGTCTTGATGATGCCTATCTTATAGGCCACTCTGTCGGCACGCGACACGCCTTGGGTGCGCGCTAAGGCCTGCACGAAAGCCGTGGGCGCAGTAATGGGGAAGTCCTCGGGCGAAGCCAACGACTTCATATCGAGCACCTCAATATGCGCACCTATGCCCGTCATCTTCTGCTGTATCTCGCTCTTAAAGCCAAGGATGACACACACAGAAATGACCATCACCGCCAGCCCTACTGCCACACCGATGGTTGCGATGCGTATGGCTGGCGCTGATGCTCTTCGCGCGTCTTTACTGCGACTGCTGCGGAAGAAGCGACGAGCGAGGAATAGATTGGTATTGATGGTGGTAATGTAATAGGAGTTGGGTTGGCAGTACGAGGGCTGCCAACCACTACTTTGGGTTATTTCAGATTGTTATAGG
>JAGHRU010000058.1 GCA_018066225.1 Candidatus Equimonas enterica | reverse complement strand
GGTGATGTACTGGGTACAGACGCTCATCAATATCATCATCCCCTCGGGCAGCGCGAAGGCTGCGCTGACGATGCCCATCATGGCCCCGTTCAGCGACGTCATCGGGCTCTCGCGGCAGGCCACGGTGATGGCCTACCAGTTTGGCGACGGCTTTACCAATATGATCACCCCCACCTCGGGCGTGCTGATGGGTGCGCTGGCTCTGGCGCGCGTGCCCTACGGCGTGTGGTTTCGGTGGTTCGTGCGCCTGCTGGCCGTCTTCATCGTCCTCGGCATGCTCCTGCTGCTGCCCACCGTGCTCCTGCCCCTCGAAGGTTTCTGACCATGAACATCCGCTTGCTCCCGCTCCTCTCCACAGCCCTCGTCGCCCTCGACACGCTGGCTGACGACCGCCCCAACATCATCCTCTTCCTCGTCGATGACTTGGGGTGGCAGGACACCTCCGTGCCGATGTGGACGCAGCAGACGCACTACAACGCCACCTTTCATACGCCCAACATGGAGCGGCTGGCAGCCGAAGGCATGACCTTCACTTCGGCCTATGCCGCCAGCATCAGTTCGCCCAGCCGCTGCTCCCTGATGACGGGCACCAATGCCGCACGCCACCGCGTCACCAACTGGACGATGCTGCCCGACACCGCTACCGACGACCCGCACCCGCTGTGCACGCCGCCCACGTGGAACATCGGCGGCATCAGTGCCACCCCCGATGTGCCGCGCACCTATACGGCGCAAGGCTTCGTCAGCCTGCTGCGCGCTGCGGGCTACCACACCATCCACTGCGGCAAGGCACACTTCGGCGCGCTCCACACCCCCGGCGAAGACCCGCGCCACTGGGGCTTCGACGTGAACATAGCAGGCCACGCCGCAGGCGGCCTCGCCACCTATCTGAGCGAGCATAACTACGGCCACCGCCCCGACGGCACGCCCTATGCCCTCAACGCCATACCGGGCTTGGAGAAATACTGGGGCACGGGGACTTTCGCCACCGAGGCACTGACGCGCGAAGCCATCGCCGCCCTCGAGAGCCACAAGGGCAGCGACAGCCCCTTCTTCCTCTATATGGCGCACTACGCCGTCCACATTCCCATCGACCGCGACCCCCGCTACTACGCGCGCTACATCGCCCAAGGCCTCGACCCGCGCGAAGCCGCCTATGCCTCGCTCGTAGAGGGCGTGGACAAGAGCCTCGGCGACCTCCTGGACTGGCTCGAAAGCAATGGCGAGCGCGAGCGTACCGTCGTGCTCCTGATGAGCGACAACGGCGGTCTGGCCACGCAGTCAGAGTGGCGCAGCGGCGCGCTCTATACGCAAAACGCACCCCTCTCCTCGGGCAAGGGCTCGCTGCGCGAAGGGGGTATCCGTGTGCCGATGATAGCAGCGTGGCCGGGACACATCGCGCCCGAGACGCGTTGCGACCAGATGCTGCTCATCGAGGACTTCTTCCCCACCATTCTCTCCCTGGCCGAGGTCGGCGACTATCGCGTGCCACAGCCCATCGACGGCGAGAGTTTCGCGCCGCTGCTTCTGGGCCAGCCCTCCCGCCACCGCCGCCGTCCCCTCGTGTGGCACTTCCCCAACGTGTGGGGCAACGAAGGCCCTGGCATCAACCTCTGCTCCGCCATCCGCCTTGGCCGCTGGAAACTCATCTACCACTACGACACGGGGCAGAAAGAACTCTACGACATCCCTGCCGACATCGGTGAGCAGCACGACCTCTCGCGCCGCCATCCCACCATCGTGCGCCGCCTCTCCCGCCGCCTCGGCCGCCACCTCCGCAGCGTCGGTGCGCAGCGTCCCACCTTCCGAGCGACGGGACAGCCCTGTCCGTGGCCGGACGAATAGGGGGAGGGAGCATATAAAAGCGCGCAGCAGCCGAGGACATCCTCGGCTGCTGCGCGCTTTTATGGGGTGTACTATCAATTAGTACAAAGTAAAATTAGTGGCTATTGCGTCGTAGATACATTCAATTGTTCCTTTATCCTATCTATACCATAGTAATCAAGGACGTATAGAGGAAATGCACTTAATACTGCAACTTTTGGGCACGGCTGTATGATATGCTTTGACAGTTGTTTCTCGAAAATCTGCTTTTGCGATATAAAGCTATCTGGCATGCAATATTCGTCATTTACCAGATAGTTCAATTTGAAGGCATTTGCACGGATAAGAGTTTTCCAAACCTCAAATGTGTACTTGTTTATATTACCTTCTCTTGCAGATATATTTTTATAATGATCTTCCTTCAAACAAGTATGGAGGTCTTTACAAGTCGATTTGTTTGGGCATTTCATATCATTAAAAGACTTGCCGCGTTTGCATTTTGCAACCAAGTCCTTGAAACTATCCATATCGCGAAAATGACGAATGGCCTCAACCATCGGATAACTCAAATATAGATAACCATTCTCTGTTTCATTGTCAAAAAACGCAAGCATTTTGCTTATCTGGTCATCGTCAGCCAACGTAGAATGTGCATCATAATCAAAGAAAAGATACACACCAGCAAAACTTTCTCGATTATATTCTTTCAATGTTTCTGCATTGTGCGCATTGCGCTCTTTCAGCACATTAACAATGTCCACAGCAAAGTCTTCCTTTTCCAACTGCTTATATAACTGGTATATTTCAGCATCAAAGACACATTTGACAGAAATCTTTCTCTTGAAAAAGTTTTGTTCCAACTTTTTCACGAATTGAGGTTCTGCGCCAGCCCCCTCAAGGACAAACAGATGCAACTCATTGTTCAACATAGAAAGCCCCAGATTTATATATTTTCTCTATGTTGTGAGCCTCACGCAACTCCTTGTTTGTACATTTCGATAGAGGCAATATATGGTCATTGTACATAAGATAATAGCAATCTGGGCGCAACAAATCATTACTCATTATCGAGGTGTTGTGTGTTGTAACCACAAACTGAACGCCACTCTCCTTCAACCTACGAATTATCAATCTTGATAATTCGTGATGATAGAAAGCATCAAACTCGTCAATAAAAACAAAGCTTACCTCATGCTTCAACATCTGCAGAAACCAGCAATAGAATAGCATCAGTGAACTTGTACCTGTTGACATAATTTCATTAAAGAGAATTTTCTTCTTTCCGAAGTCAAAGGCCAATTTCTTTTCGTCATTTTCCTCTATAATAGCAAGTTTGCACTTGACATTGGCCATATTCAAGAAGTTTTCAAAATCTTCAACCTTATCACTGTTGATTATGTCATTAGTCAAAGAGTTCCTCTTTACTTCCTGGCCTATATATGTTCTATCCTCCAATGAACGGAAGAACAGCATGTGTTCAATAAAATAGAAAAAATCCTTAAAAACTCTATTGTCACGAGAGTCATCCAAGACAGAGTTATTCTTCACGTATTTCAACACAGATAACTGATGATTGGGAATAACCTTATTCAGCAATTCGGTGCCCTTAAGCAAACATGTAAAAGTAGAATCGCCATTTCTTCTATCTATCGCAATTAATTCGTTACCATTAATCCAAAACCATTCCGCTACAATAGTTTTGTAGTCCGTCTTCAAGTATTTATATCGTACAATATCCCCATCAAAGTTGAATTCAAAATCAAATTCAGCCACATTCTCATCACTGTAAGCGTTAATGTAGTTTTGATAGGGAAAATCAATTCGGTTTTTATCCGTAAGATGCTCAATAACATCAAATATAGCCCACCCTAAATTAGACTTGCCAATGCCGTTATAACCATACACCATTGAATTCTTAACAATGCCATTCTCTACACACTCTGGATTGAAAGTGTAATTCTTAGCAGTAGATAAATCAAACAAGAACTTCTCTTTGAAACACTTGAAGTTCTTAACAGCAAATCTCGTAAGCATAATGATTTACATTTATGAGGTGTTACATTATTTGGGTGCAAATTTACACAAAAGTTTTGATACCGTAAAAGTTTTACGGCATCAAATTGTGTTTATACAGTTTTTTTAAGGGTATTCTATCTCTTATCCCAGAGAAAGATACACATTTCTCGGCAAACATCCTCGGCTGCTGCGCGCTTTATGGGGGCTTATCGCTACACCTCTGTCAGCAGGAAGGCCAGATAGGTGGGCAGTGTCAGTAGTGCGTCTTTGCGCCCGATGTTGTAATCGCCCAGTTTGAAGGCTTGGCTGACATGGTATTTGTCGCTATGTGAGAGCACGGTGCGCAGCGATTTCGCATTGCCTGTCGTGGCTTTGCACTCCACAGGGGTGCATGCGCCTTTGTAGCGGATGAGGAAATCGAGTTCCACACCGCTGTCCTTGTGGAAGTAGTAGAGGCGTCGCCCCATCTTGCCCAAGATGTCGGCCACGAGGTTCTCAAAGATAGCCCCCTTGTAACTCATCAAGTTGCCAGCAAGTATGTCGGCTGCCGTGCCATCCTCGAGCATCGACACGAGCAGCCCGATGTCGGCCATATAGACCTTAAACTCGCTTTGCAGGCGATGCCCATCCAGTGGCAACTCGGTGCTCTCGGTGTTGAAGCAGCGACGTATGATGCCCGCATCTTCTATCCATTGCAGGCTGCCGACATAGTCGCGGCTGCGGCCACCGCGTCGCACCATGCTGTAAGTAAACTTCTTGTACTCACGCGCCAACTGCGCAGGTATGGACTCGAAACATTCGCGGATGCGCGACTTGTCGGCCATAAGCGCGTATTTCACCATGTCCGACTTGTACTCATCGACGATGCGCCGCTGCACCTTGAGCACGCTGCCTATCTGCTGCGTCGTGAGGAAAGCGGTGACGGCTTCGGGCATGCCGCCTACGACGACATACTGATGCAGCAATAGGCGAAACCTTTCGTGAAGGGCTGCATCGACGGGTGTTTCTTGGCCGAGACACTGGCGCAGGTAGTCGATGTGCTGGTCTTTGATGCCGCAGGCCCACAGCCACTCCTCAAAGTCCATGGGATACATGGTGACGATGTCCTCAAAGCCTACGGGTATGGTGGCCTCGTCTTCTTCCTGCTTTTCCTCCTTTGTCTTGTAGCCACTCACGCCCAGCAGTGAGCCTGTGCACATCACGTCATATCGGCCATCGAGGTGGAAGTATTTGAGCGCACCTCTGGCACGCGGACAGTCCTGTATCTCGTCAAAGACGAAACAGGTCTCTCCCGCTACGATTTCTGCCTGGCAGCGCAGCGGTGGGGCGCATGATGACAGCATCTACATCCAGGTTGGGCGCGAAAAACTGCTTGTAGTCGGGGTGCTCGCGGAAGTCCAGATACACCACATGCTTATAGTGGCGCATAGCGAAGTCTTTCACGCTGCTGGTCTTGCCGCATTGGCGCACTCCCTTGACCACGATGGGCTTGTGCGTGGGGTCTTCGTGCCACGCAAGGAGCGTCTGTTCTATCTTTCGTTTATACATATCTCACACATTTTCCCGGCGACTTTCGGCGCAAAGTCACACATTTTCCCGGCGACTTTTTGCGCAAAGTCACACATTTTCCCGGCGACTTTGGGTGCAAAGATACACATTTCTTGGCAAATATCGTCGTCTCGGGCGCAAAAAAGAGCAGCAACGACTCTCCCGAGTGGTTGCTGCTGAAACTTTGCTGGGTTGTCGATGTTTGCGCATGGACTTCCCAATGCTATATATTTTTTATTAACTAACGGCGGGGTACTGCCCACCGCTTTTTTAGCGTGTGTCGGGGGGGGGGGGGGCCCCCCGCCCCCCCCCCCCCC
>JAGHRU010000227.1 GCA_018066225.1 Candidatus Equimonas enterica | reverse complement strand
ATGAAATGCCGTCAATTCTTTGTTGCCGTTACGCTTTCTGCCATAGCACTGCTCGCCGCAGCAGGCCATGGGGGAATGGTTGAACGCGCCCCAAAGATGATGACACCCTCGCCAGCTGCGACGCAGCCGCAAAGTGTACAGGCAGCGACTGATACCCTACCTTTCAGAGTCAAGCCAACGGGTCTGCAAAATGTCGATGACAAGCGCAACTCTGCCGACCTCAAAGAGCCGGAAAACCTGAAAACGGAAGTCTATTACGACGAAGCGACAGGCACTTATCGTCTTGGTACGAAACTCGGTGAAGCGTGGCTCAATACGCCTTACTTTATGACGGAAGAAGAGGCGCAGCAATGGCTGGTGAAGCAGTCAATGCGTGACTATTTCCGCAAGAAGAACAGCGATGAATACAAGGCCAAAGGGCAAGAAAAGTTTGACTTCACCGATATGCACTTCGACCTCGGACCGATGAACAAGATTTTCGGCCCGGGCGGTGTGCGTGTCAAGACCCAAGGTTCGGCCGAAGTCAAGATAGGCGGCAATCACCGCTTTACCGACAATCCGTCGCTCTCCGAACGCAACCGCAAGGTGTTCGGCTTTGATTTTGATGAGAAAATCAACCTGTCGCTCAACGGTAAAGTGGGCGATAAGGTCAATATGGACTTTAATTACAACTCCGAGGCTACCTTCAATTTCGATGCGCAAAACATGAAGTTGCGCTATGAAGGCAAGGAGGATGAAATCATCAAACTCATAGAGGCCGGTAATGTGTCTATGCCGACCAATTCTTCGCTCATCAGAGGCGGTAGTTCGCTCTTCGGCATACGCACTGATTTCCAGTTTGGTAAGTTGAAATTGCAGACGGTAGTTTCGCAGAAAAAGTCGGCCACGCAGAGCGTATCGTCCAAGGGTGGTGTGCAACTTACGCCCTACGAATTTAGTGCCGACAATTATGATGAGAACCGTCACTTCTTCCTGGCACATTACTTCCGCGACCACTACGATGATTTTATGACGCAGTTGCCCAACATCCTCTCGGGCATCACCATCAATCGCGTAGAGGTGTGGGTGACCAACAAGACGGGTTCGACGACCAACAACCGCAACATTATCGCCTTGACCGACTTGGCCGAAGGCGACAAGATAGCCTCTCCGATGTGGCGTGGTAAGGCAGGTGCTGTGCCCCACAATGCTGCCAACAACGAGTATGCCACCCTCGTGAGCGAACTGCCCGAAGCACGCGACATCACCCAGACCACAGCCATGCTTGATGACTACGGACTTGTGGGGGGCGAAGACTACGAGAAACTCGAACAGGCACGCCTGCTCAACTCCTCGGAGTATCGCCTCAATGCTGCTTTGGGCTACATCTCCCTCAAAACGACTTTGCAGACCGATCAGGTCCTTGCCGTAGCCTACGAATATACCTATCGCGGACAGACTTACCAAGTCGGTGAGTTCTCTTCCGACCGTAAGGACAATAAGCAAGCACTCTTGGTCAAAGCCATCAAAAATACAGCCAACACCCCGCAGCAGGGCAACTGGAACTTGATGATGAAAAACGTGTATGCCTTGGGGGCCAACTCGGTGCAAAAAGAGAAGTTCCGACTTGACATCAAGATACTCTCCGATACCTCTGGTGTCTATCTGGCCTATCTGCCCGAGCCTACCTTGAAAGACAAGAAAATACTCTCGCTCATGGGGCTCGACCGCTTGGACAACAACAATAAGCACAACCCCAATGGCTATTTTGACTTCGTGGAAGGCTACACCATAGATGCGTCTTCTGGTCGTGTCTATTTCCCTGTGGTAGAGCCCTTTGGCAGCAATCTGCGCAAGGTCATTGGCAACGATGCCTTGGCCGACCGCTATTGCTATCAAGAACTCTACGACTCCACCAAGACCGTTGCCAAGCAAATCGCCGAAAAAGATAAGTATCTCATCATCGGCGAATACAAAGCAACGAAGAACGATGAAATCTCGCTCGGTGCAATGAATGTACCGCAAGGCTCTGTGGTCGTTACAGCGGGTGGCGTCACCCTTACCGAAGGCTCGGACTACACCGTGGACTACAACTCGGGCATCGTCAAGATACTCAACAAGTCTATCCTCGATGCGGGCACCAACATCAACGTCTCGTTGGAGTCGAATACCGATTATGCGATGCAGCGTAAGACGATGTTTGGCTTGGCCTTCCAGTATGCCTTCAACAAGAACTTCGAGATAGGTGGTACTATCATGCATGTGGGTGAGAAGCCTTTGACGACCAAGGTGGCGATGGGGGCGGAGCCGCTCAACAACACGCTATGGGGCGTCAATATCGCGTGGAAGAAACAGAGTCAGCGACTGACCGACTGGCTCAATGCCATCCCTTTCATCAATGTTACTGCGCCCTCGTCCATCAATTTTACGGCCGAGTTTGCCCAACTCATAGCAGGCAAGGTCAAAGGAGCACAAGCTGGTGCTTCCTACATCGATGACTTCGAGAATACCAAGTCGGAGATTGATGTCAGTGCGCCGACGGAGTGGTCATTGGCTTCCACGCCTTCGATGTTCCCCGAAGCAAAGTATAGCAACGATGTGCGCTACGGCTACAACCGCGCATTGCTGGCTTGGTATTACATCGATCCGCTCTTCACGCGTCACTCTTCCTCACTCACTCCGGGACATATCAAGGCCGACCTCAAACAGTTGTCCGACCCAGATGTGCGTGAGGTGTTTAAGAGCGAGTTGTTCCCCAATAAGCAGATAAACTATCAAGAGGCCAACACCATCAACGTGCTCAACTTGGCCTATTATCCTTCGGAACGTGGTCCGTACAACCTCGATACACACCTTGATGCCGATGGTCATTTAGCCAATCCTGCTGCGCGATGGGGCGGCATGATGCGACGACTCGAAAACTCTGATTTTGAGACTTCTAACATCGAGTATATAGAGTTTTGGCTCATGGACCCGTTCATTAAGGCCGAGCGCGACGGCACAAAGCCTGTCACGGGTGACTTGTACTTCAACCTCGGCGAAATCTCTGAGGACATCTTGAAGGACGGCAAGAAATACTACGAAAGCGGTATGCCCACCGATGGCGACCCGTCGCAGTATGCCGAGACGACATGGGGTAGGGTGCCGACGCAAAACTCTATTACCTATGCTTTCAACACCAGCAGTGGCTCGCGTTCACGCCAAGATGTTGGTCTCAATGGCTTGACTTCTGAGGAGGAACGTACCTTTGGTCCGTATGCCGACTATCTGCAACAGGTGCAGGGCATCGTGCGTCCCGAGGTCTATGATAGCCTCTTGGCTTCGCCTTCGGGTGATAAGTACCACTATTTCAGAGGCACTGACTACGATGAAGCGCAGGCCAGTGTGTTGCGTCGCTATAAGTATATCAACAACCCCAACGGCAATAGCGTGTCGGCCGAGGAGTCGCCAGAGAGTTATTCTACGGCTTACAAGACGCAGCCAGATGTGGAAGATATCAATCAGGACTATACGCTCAACGAATACGAGAAATACTACCAGTATCATGTACGCATTGCGCCCGAAGACATGCAAGTGGGGCGCAACTACATCGTGGACCATCGCACCACGCATCCCAAGACGCGAGACGGCGAGACCCATGAATGCAACTGGTATCTGTTCCGTATTCCCGTGGATCAATACGAGAAGCGTGAGGGCAACATCACGGATTTCTCCTCCATTCGCTTTATGCGTATGTTTATGACCAACTTTGAGCAGCCTGTCGTCTTGCGTTTTGCGACGCTCAACCTCATTCGTGGCGAATGGCGTGGCTACGAGCAGGCCCTCTACGCAGGGACTGCTCCCGATGTGAGCGGTACGATGGAGGTCAGTGCGGTCAATTTTGAGGAGAACAACGAGAAGACCCCTGTCAATTATGTGCTGCCTCCTGGTGTGTCGCGTGTCATAGACCCCGGTCAGCAGCAAATCCTGCAAAACAACGAGCAGGCCCTCTCACTGACCGTCAAGAATTTGGCCAGTGGTGATGCGCGTGCTGTCTATAAGAATACCTCGCTCGACTTGCGCCGATACCGCCATTTGCAACTCTTCGTTCATGCCAATGCCTTACCCGAAGACCACGACATTGAGAACGGGCAAATGTCCTTGTTCTTACGCTTGGGTAGTGACTATAAGTCCAATTTCTATGAGTACGAGATACCTTTGACCATCACGCCCGAGGGCACTTACGCTGGTACTGCTGGACAGTTGGCAGTTTGGCCTACGGACAATATGTTGGACATCGACCTCACCAAACTGACCGATATTAAGCGTAACCGCAATAAACAAAAGTCCTTGGGACTCATTGGATTCCAAGACCTGTATTCCGAATACGATAGCGACCGTCCGTCCAATAAGATAAGTGTGCAGGGCAATCCTACACTGGGCGAAATCCGCACTGTTATGATTGGTGTGCGCAACAACTCACGCGCCATGAAGTCTGTCGAGGTCTGGGCCAACGAATTGCGCTTACAGGAGTTTAGCAATGACGGCGGTTGGGCTGCACAAGGCAATCTTAACATCCAACTTTCTGACCTTGCTACGATCAATGCGACAGCTCATGTCGAGACCGAAGGCTTTGGCGGCCTTGAAGAGACTGTCATGCAGCGTCGCGACGACAATCTGTATGAGTATTCTGTGACGGCGAACGTCGAAGCAGGTCGTCTGCTACCCGAAAAGGTGAAACTCAATGCACCGATATATTATTCCTATGCCAAAGAGCGGAGCGTGCCCAAGTACAATCCTCTGGATACCGATATGTCGATGCAGGAAGCCTATGACGGCCTTTCTACACAAGCCGAGAAAGACTCACTGCGCAACATCGCCGAGAAAGTCGTCATCAATAAGAACTTCTCCATTACAGGGCTTCGTTTCAATCGCGTGACGAAAAATCATCCTATGCCCTACGACTTAGCCAACTTCTCGCTGGGGTATGCCCACTCTTCCAAGCATACGACAGGTGAAACTACGGCTTGGGAACGTGATGAAGAGTGGAAGTGGAACTTCTCATATAATTACTCGCCCAACGCCAAGCCTTTTGAACCCTTTAAGAAGTGGAAATCAAAGTCGAAATGGGCGAAGTTGCCCAAGGAGTTTTCACTCAACTGGTTACCCCAGACGCTCTCCTTCAACACCGACCTGCGACGCTCTTACTACGAACTGCAAGAACGTGATATGGAGCAGTTGGACAATACAACATTGCCGCTTACGTGGTCCTCAGACTTCTTGTGGGAACGCCATTTCACTCTGCGTTGGGACTTAACCAAGCAACTACACGCCACCTTTACCTCTGGCACGAATGCTGAGATAGAGCAACCTTATACTGCCGTTAATAAGGACCTCTATCCCGACCACTATACCGCATGGAAGGACTCCGTATGGCAGTCTATCCGTCAGCTGGGTACGCCGCTGAGTTATGCCCAACAGTTTGATGCTTCGTGGAATTTGCCGCTCAACAAAATCCCTGTTTTCGATTGGATCACAGCCGATGTCAAGTATCAAGCCACCTACAACTGGACCAGAGGTGCTGAATTGACCGATGGTTCCAACATGGGTAATACGATTGCCAATCAGCGTTCTGCCACGTTGAATGCCAAAGTGAACATGGAGACGCTCTACAATCACTGGAATTTCCTGAAAGAAGCCAATAAGAAGTACTCTTCTTCTTCGCGTTCCAGCGGTCGGAAGACGCCATCAAGAGGAGGCAAGGCAGTCAAAGATAAAGACGAAGACAGCACAAAGAAGAACTTCACGCAAGAAGTCACGCTTAAAGCCGACACGACCCTCGTCATTACTCACAATCAAAAGACGAAGAAACTGCGTGTCACGGCTTTGCGTAAAGATGGCACGAAGTATCCCGTTAAGTACAAGGTCATCGACAACAATAAGATTGAAATCTTGACGCGTGATACCGTCAGCCTGAAATTGAGCGTTGGACCGAAGCAGCGTCAAGAGGAGCAGGGATGGTACAAAGGAATGCAGATGGTGGCACGCACGCTTATGATGGTGCGCAATGTGAGTCTTAGTTATAAGAACTCACACAATATGTCCATACCGGGCTTCTTGCCGCAGATTGGCGATATCTTTGGCCAAACCCGTGCAGGTGGCATC
>JAGHRU010000122.1 GCA_018066225.1 Candidatus Equimonas enterica | reverse complement strand
ATCTCACCCACCTCAACAGCAACCTCACTATCGGCGAGAACGATTGCGAAGTGGGCTACTGGGTCGGCAAACCCTATTGGCATCAAGGCATCTGCACCGAAGCCTTACGATTGCTGGTGCACCACTGCGTCAGCGTGAAGCATTTTGAGCACCTCTGGGGCGGCTGCTTCGTCGAGAATATGGCGTCGTGGCGCGTGATGGAGAAATGCGGCTTTCGCGACACCCATCAGCGGCAACGCTGCCCGCATCTGCTGCTCGGTGGCGAGAGAGAAGTGAAAGTGATGTGCTACTCTCCCAGCGGCACGCCATAGCCCGTTTTTGGGACAGCAATAATCGAAAAAACTATTTGCGCAGGTCGTGAAAACGGGCTGCGCAAATAGTTTTTTCTGCCTGCGCAGACCCTTCTATGGCTGCTGTAAGCAGTGCTCGCGCCACACCTCCTCTGCCAGATAGCGGGAACTGAACGTGTGGAGCACATCGTAGGAGGGCACGATGTAGTCGTCGAGAATACCCAATGTCTTCAAGCGTTGATAGACATCTTGCTGCGACAAATGGAGCAACAGGGCAAGTCGGCCACGGCGCAGCAAAAAGTGTGCGCCACCGATGACGGCAGCGCACACTGTTGGGGTCAAGGACGGCGTGTCCTATTTCTTGATGCTGACCAACTCGACCTTGAAGACAAGGGTGGAGAAAGGCGGGATGTTGCGGTTGCCACGCTCGCCGTAAGCCAGTTGGTAGGGGATGTAGAGCATATAGGTGGAGCCAACGGGCATCAACTGCAAGCCCTCGGTCCAGCCCTTGATGACCTTCTGCACGCCGAAAGTGGCGGTCTTGCCGCGGTCATAACTGCTGTCAAACTTCGTGCCGTCGATGAGTTTGCCCTCATAGTGCACCTCTACCTCGCTGCTGTCGGTAGGCAGCGCACCAGTGCCCTTGGTGAGCACCTCGTACTGCAAGCCGCTCGGCGTGGTGATGACGCCCTTGCGCTTGCCGTTATCGACGAGATACTGCTGGTTGAGGTTCTTGAGCATCTGGGTCTGATACTCAAACTGGGCATCGACCACCCGCTGCGCAGAGTCGCCACTGAAAGCGGCACGACGCAGGAGACCCTCGGTGATGGCCTGCTTCATGATGGCCACATCGCAGTAGGTAGAGTCGGCCTTACCGACAGCCTGCTTGTTGAAGGCAGGTATCATCTGCTGCTCGAGTTGCTCGGAGATGCGCATACCGCTGACCATAGCGTAGAGCTCCTTGCGCTCGTTCTCGCTCATCGTGCTGTTGAGGCCTTGAAGAAACATGGGGTAGAGCGTGGAGTCGATGCCCTCGCGCTGCTGGATGAAGCCACGCAAGCCTTCGGCCTGATACACGCCCATGGCGTAGGAGAAGGTCTTGGCATCAACGCTCTGTCCCTTGATTTCCATGCTGGGGACGTTCTTTATCTTTTTGCGTGCGCGGGCTTGGCTGCCGACGCATACGCTGGCGGCCAGACCGATGATAAGAAGTGATTGGAGTTTCATAGCCGTTACTTGACGATTTTGACGAGAGTGACTTTGAAGACAAGGGCGGAGTAGGGCGGAATGTTTTGGCCTGCACCCTGCTCACCATAGGCAAGGTCGGCGGGGATGTATATCTCCCACTCGCTGCCGACGGGCATCTCGGTCAGCGCAATCTGCCAGCCCTTGATGACCTGACCCACGGGGAAGGTAGCGTTCTGACCGCGCTGGATGCTGCTGTCGAAGACGGTGCCGTCGATGAGGCGGCCCTCATAGGCCACTTCCACTTGGTCGGCAGCAGTGGGCTTCTCACCCGTGCCGGCCTTGACGACCTTGTAATAGACATTGCCGCCTGCGCACTTCTTCACGCCGGCCTTCTTGGCCACTTCGGCCATGAACTTCTGGTTCTTGCCCTTGAGGTCGCCGTACTTGGCTTCGTTGGAGGCAGCCGTGAGTTTCTGGATGCGGGCCTGCATGCGCTGCTGCACCTGCATAGCGGTGAGGGTGTCGCCATTAACGACATAGGGCGTGCCCTTGGCGGTGGCGAGGAAGCCCTTCATAAACTGGCTCTTGTTGAGGTGCGTGAGGCTGTCGGGCATGATGGAGGCTTCCATCTGCTTCATCTGCATCGCGCTCTGCACACCGATTTGCGTACCGATGAGGTAGGCGAGTTTCTTCTGGTTGTCGGCACCTTTGAGGCCGTCCTGCATACCCTTGATGAGTTCATCGACGGCGGTGGAGTCGGCACCAGCCTGCTGGAGGTACTGCGCGAGTTGCGACATAGGTGCAGACTGCATCATACCAAGTTCGTAGGAGAGGCTGTCGATAGCAGCCTGCTGACCATCGTCTGCCTTGTTGTCGTTGCAGGCGGTGAAGGCTGCCGTGGTGAGGAGAGCAGCCAAGAGGAGTAATTTCTTCATGATGTATGAGTTGTTGTTAGTATTGCGATAGGACTATTCGATGCCGAGGAGCTCGACGTCGAAGACGAGAGCGGCGTAGGGCGGTATGCTGCCGCCTGCGCCCTGTGCGCCATAAGCGAGGTTGTAGGGGATGAAGAAGCGGAACTTGCTGCCTACGGCCATGAGTTGCAGGCCCTCGGTCCAGCCCTTGATGACCTGTTGCAGGCCGAAGGTGGCGGGCTCGCCACGGCGATAACTGCTGTCGAAGACGGTACCGTCCGTGAGGCGGCCTTCGTAGTGACAACGCACGGTGTCGGTAGCCACGGGCTTCTGACCCAGCGCAGGCGTGAGCACCATATACTGCAAGCCGCTCTCGGTCACACTGACGCCTTCTTTCTTCGCGTTGTCGGCGAGGAACTTCTCTCCGGCTTCGCGGGCTTCACGGCCTGCAGCCTCCTGCACCTGCTGCATGTAGGACTGCACGACGCGCTGCGCATCGGCCATCGTCATAGCGGTGGTTTTCTCACCGAGCACATCGGTGATGGCACGGGTCATGTCGCCTGCATCGGCGATGTCTTTGAGCCCCATGTCTTTGAGTTGGGAGCCAAAGAGCATACCCAACGCGTAACTTATCTTTTCCATTGTCGTTTTGTGGTATATATTACTTGCGGGCGCAAAGGTACAAAATATATTTCGTAGTGCTGCGTTTTTTTACGGATTTTAACCCACAATAGGCAGAAAAAGCGTAATTTTGTGGCCTCATCCCATATTTCACTCTGCTGACACGATTATGAAAAAGTTGGTCTTTCTTACCGGCGCAGGCGTAAGCGCCGAGAGCGGTTTCAGCACCTTCCGTGATGCTGGCGGCCTGTGGGAGCAGCATCCCGTAGAGGAGGTGTGCACCTGTGAGGGCTGGATGCGCAACCCGACACGCGTCAATAACTTCTACAACGGCCTGCGTGAGCAACTCATCGCCGCCAAGCCCAACGCAGCGCACGAGCATATCGCAGCGCTCGAAGCGGACTTCGACGTCACCGTCATCACGCAAAACGTCGATGACCTCCACGAGCGTGCTGGCTCGTCGCGCGTGGTGTATCTGCATGGCGAGCTGATGAAGGCCTGCTCGTCGCGCGACAAGGAAAATCCCTTCTGCCTCAAAACGCTCTCGCGGGAGCACCTCCGCATCGACGAGGGTGAGCGCGCCGCCGACGGCAGCCTGCTGCGGCCCTACATCGTCTTCTTCGGCGAGGCGGTGCCGCGATTGGAGGAGGCAGCACGCATCGTAGAGGAGGCTGACATCTTCGTCATCGTCGGCTCGAGTCTCGTGGTCTATCCCGCTGCTGGCCTGCTCTACAACGTGCGCCCCGGTGTGCCCATCTACCTCATCGACCCCAAGGATGTAGAGGTGCCCAGCGCTATGGCGGTCACCGTCATACAAGACGTGGCGACGCGCGGCATGGCGCGACTCGCTGCGCTGCTTAAAGCCGAAGCGTAGGCCCGACTGCGCCAAACGAGGCGACCGCCCCCCTGACCCTGTCAGAGGAGCGGTCGCTGCTGTATGCGCCTACGGGGCGTATCACTCGTAGATCTCTGCCAACTTCTGCGTGATGGCATTGCCACGCAGGCCAGCGGCAGCGATGGTGCCGTCGGGCGCGAAGAGGATGATCTGGGGGATGCTGTTGAAGCCGTAAGCATCGGAGGCCGCACTGTCTGCATTGATAATCTGGGGATAAGGGATGCCAAGTTCCTTGACGGCCGCCAGCGTATCCTTGGGCTTGTCCCAGCAGGCTACGCCGAGCACGACGAGGCCGCGCTCCTTGTACTTGTTGTAGGCCGTGATGAGTTTGGGGATTTCGGCGCGACACGGCAAGCACCACGACGCCCAGAAATCGACGAGGACATACTGCCCCTTGCCCACATAGTCGGAGAGACGCTGCGTCTTACCCTTGTATTTGGCCGAGAAGTCGGTAAACATCGCGCCCTCGGTCATCTTCTCGTTGGGCGTTTCCTCGGGGTGCCGCTGCTTCTTCAACGCTGCGAGATTTTGATACAACGCTACATAGGTGTCGATGCACTTGCTGCAACGCCCTTGACGGATAGCGGCAGGCAACTTGGCGGCCATGGCTTCGAGGTCAAGGCTCGGGCAGAGGTAGAACTGATTGATTAAGTACATCGCCGCACCTTCGTTGTCTTTCATTTGCTCGAAAAGGGCGACAATGACACTATCGACAGCTTGCATCTGGATAGTCATCTGTGTCATCGCATTGCCGAAGGCCTCCAAGTCGAAATCCTCCGCGTCGGTCTCTTCCGACAGGCTGTTCAGGAAGGCTTGCACACTCTCCATAAAGGGCAAAGTATAGGGTTTGAGCAGGCTATCGGCCTTGGCATAGTCTGCATAGAAAGCCGTGCCGCCGTAGTAGGCTGTCAGTGGCGTAAGTGTGAGTTGCACCGTTTCGCCAGGCACAGCGACAATGCTGTAACCGGTATTCTCCATAGTATTCTCTTTGTTGAACAGGGTAGGCATCAGCGTCAGCAAGCGTACGCTGTCGAGCGGAAGGTCGTAGGCAAACTGGCCATCTACGACCTGCACAGAGTCGTAAGGCAGATAGAGCGTGTCAGCATCGCTGCCTCCAAGATAGAGATAGTACTTGCTCGCATTTTCACCTTGGGTCTGTGTGCCGCTGATGTGGAGCGTAGATGGGGACTGGGCGTGTGCCTGCGTGCTCTGCATGGAAAAGCAAAGCACGAGGACAGCCATGATGGGAAAAAGATGTTTCATCATGAGTTATTGTAATTAGAATTGTTCTGTTGTGGTTGTTCTGTTGTAAAGAGGAGTGCGGTAGTGGTGGCCGCATCACTTGTAGATCTCTGCCAACTTCTGTGCGATGGCTTCGCCACGCAGGCCAGCGGCAGCGATGGTGCCGTCGGGCGCGAAAAGGATGATCTGGGGGATGCCCTCGATGCCATAGGCGTCGGAGCCTGCCTTTTGGGCGTTCATAATCTGGGGATAGGGGATGCCGAGTTCCTCAATGGCCTTGACGGTGTCGGCAGGCTTGTCCCACGTCGCTACGCCGAGCACGACGAGGCCGCGCTCCTTGTACTTGTTGTAGGCAGCGATGAGGCCGGGAATTTCCTTCTTGCACGGTGCGCACCACGAGGCCCAGAAATCGACGAGGACGTACTGACCCTTGCCTACATAGTCGGACAGACGCTGCGTCTTGCCCTCATAGTCGGCTGCGAAGTCGGTGAACATCGCGCCCTCCTTCATCTTCTCGCCGCGCAGTTTCTCGGCTTTGGCCTTTTCGGCCTTGCGCTGCATGATGCTGGCGATGCGCAGGTCGATGTACTTGGCGAAGCGACCGCCACGGACGTGCGAGGGCAACTCGGCAGCCGCCTTGACGAAATCGGGGTGCTGGCGCAGCAGAAAGATGGCAGCACCTTCGCTCTGCTTCATCTCGCCGAAGAGGGCGACGATGGCACTGTCCTGCGCGGCTGCCTTCTGCTGAAAGTCGAGGCTGACCTGTTCCAGCAGCGCGTCTCCGACATTGCCGTCGCAGGCTATGTAGCGTTCTTCGACAGCCTTGTAGGCATCGTAGTAGGCCGTAGAGTAGGGCGTGAGTCGCTGGTCGGCTTCGTTGAGTTCGGCATAGAAGCGCGAGCCACGGCAGTAGTAGGCCACAGGCTCTATGGTGAGTTCGAGCATCTCGCCGGGCACAGCCATCGTGGTGATGCGCGCGCTCTGGCCGTCGGCGGCTTGGAGGGTGAGGCCACGCACCTCACGCAGCGGCAGGACATAGGAGAAGCGGCCGCCTACGACAGCGACAGAGTCGGTGGGCGTGTCGGCTGTCTGGAAACGCTCATTGCTGAGGTAGATGTAGTACTTGGTGGCGTCTGCACCCTTGGTCAGTGTGCCACGGATGCGGAGGCTGGCTTGCGCCGCTGCCTGCGTGGCGAAGCAGCAGGTGCAGAGCGCGAGCACGAGGAGGGAGAGGAGGTGTCGCATAAGGCGTTTGTGTTGGAGAAAGATGAGCAGAGCAGCCGTGAGGGGACGGTGCATCCCGCTGGCTGCTCTGCTATGGATGAGGTGATGATTAGAAGTAATAGGTCACTTGCACGGTGAAGGTGTTGGCCTTGTAGTCGTCAGCCGTGCCGATGGGTATCTTGATGGGCGAAGCCGTGGAGAGGAGGCTCTCGCCGAGCTTGCCGAGGCCGAAGTTGTAGCCGAGGCCAAGGTCGAGGTGGTCGAAGAGTTTGACACCTGCGCCGACGTTCCACGTCGTGACCATGTTGCTCTGCTGGAGTGCGCCGTCAAAAATCTTCTTGTCGCCGATGTTGAAGCCAAACTGCGGGCCCGTGGCGAGATAGACGCCCGTGCCGCCGAGGCCGATGGTATATTTCACGTTGATGGGTATTTCGAGGGAGTGCGCCGTGCTGGTCTCATCGCCAATGCCGAGGGTGCGCTGGTTGTAGAGCAATGCACCGTCGAGGCCGAAGCCCATGGCAAGACCTACATTGACCTTGGGGCCGATGAAGAAGCCAGCCTTGTTCTTCAAGTTGTCGCCCAACACGTCAGTGCCAGTAAACTTCATCTTGGTGAGGTTGAGACCTGCCGAGAGACCCCAATCGATGTCGATGGCCTGTGCAGGGGCTGCCAAGCAGAGCAAGGCAACGAGGGAAAGGATAATCTTTTTCATATCGAGAAAGGTATTAAAAAGTGATTAAGCGAAGAAGAGTTGGCGCTCAGCCCAGTAGCAGAGCATACCGGCGAGGTAGCCTACGAGCACGACCCAAGAGATGTGCTTCATGTACCAGCCGAAGGTAATCTTCTCCAAGCCCATAACGACCACGCCAGCCGCGCTACCGATGATGAGCATAGAGCCACCCACGCCAGCGCAGTAGGCAAGGAGTTGCCAGAAGATGCCATCGACAGCGAGGTCGCCCGTAGGAGCCACGGGATACATACCCATACAGCCTGCTACGAGAGGCACGTTATCGACGATGGAGGAGAGCACACCGATGATGCCCGTGACGAGGTAGTGGCTGTGGAAGGTGGTGTCGAGCGCAGCGCCGAGTTGGGTGAGCGCACCGATGGTCTCCAAGCAAGCCACGGCCATGAGGATACCGAGGAAGAAGAGGATGGTGCTCATGTCGATGCGGGTGAGCATCTTGGTCACACGCTTCTGCATACCTACGGTGTCGTCTTCGCCGAGGTGGCGGTAGAAGATTTCGGTCACCGTCCACAGCACGCCGAGCACGAGCAGGATGCCTACGAAGGGAGGCAGGTGGGTGATGGTCTTGAAGATGGGCACGAAGATGAGGCCGCCGACACCGAGGAAGAAGATGGTCTTGCGCTGACGGTCGGTCAGGGGGTCTTCTTCACAGTTGTGCTCGTCCTTGAAGCCTTGGCTCACCTCCATCTTGCCGTGGAGCGAGAGCGAGAGCAGGTAGGCGGGCAGGAGCATCGACACGAGCGAAGGCACGATGAGTTCTACGATGACTTGAGCAGCGGTGATGAGTCCCTTGTTCCAGAGCATGATGGTGGTCACGTCGCCGATGGGCGAGAAGGCACCACCGGAGTTGGCAGCCACGATGACGAGCGAGGCGTATATCATGCGGTCCTTACGGGCGGGCACGAGTTTGCGCAGTATCATGATCATCACGATGGCCGTGGTGAGGTTGTCGAGGATGGCGCTGAGGAAGAAGGTGAGGAAGGCGATACGCCACAGGAGTTTGCGCTTGCTGCGGGTCTTGAGGACGCCACGCACGAAGTTGAAACCACCGTTCTGATCGACGAGCTCCACGATGGTCATCGCGCCCATGAGGAAGAAGAGGGTGGTGGCTGTGCTGCCGAGGTGGTGCTCGATGACGCTGCTGACGGCGCTACCGATGTTTTCGCCTACGGCTTCGGGTATCCACACGAAAGGCGCGTGCATAAACACCGTCCAACAGCCCACGAACATAAGGAGGGCGATGGCAGCCTTGTTGATCTTGAGAACACTTTCGAGGGCTATGCAGAGATAGCCGGCTACGAATACGGCAATGATAATCGCGTAAGTAGTCATTGTACTAAGAGTTGAGTTTTATAGAGTTTGTAAAAGTTTGTTGCCAACATTACGGCTGCAAAGTTACGACATTTTTGTGAGCCGCCCAAACATTCCGCGTGATATTCATTTCGCGCGTCAGTTTCTCCGCTTTTATTGTCGCAAGAGCCGCTCTTTTCAACGTGGAAATAGCAAAACAAGGGTTAAGGCGGCGAAAAAAAGCAAAAGAAAAGGCCTTCGCGTGCGTGCGTAGGAAATAAATATGTACTTTTGCATAGCGTAAAATGCGCTCCCATAGTTCAATGGATAGAACAAGTCTCTCCTAAAGATTAGATGCGAGTTCGATTCTCGCTGGGAGTACCAGAGGCGGGCAGAACGCCACGCTTTTCGCCGCTGTCCAAGCGCGAGAAACGATGTGCGCAGACGCGGCGAACGGTCTGCGCATATCGTTTCGACGACAAGGGCAGAGCAAAAAGAGAGAGGCATCAAGTTGCGACTTGATGCCTCTCTCTGGTATGTTCGGTTAGTCAGCGAAGCCTTCGTCTTCGATGAGTTCTTCGTCGTCGGTGGGCACGGTGATGTCCAAATCGTCAGGGAAACTCTGGGCCAGCATAAGGGCTTCGACAGGCAGCGCGATGGGGCGCGCCACGGGGGAGAGATAAGTCTTCTTCATTGGGATGAAAGGGCTTGTGACGATTTTACTTGTTATACACTTTCTCGCCACGGACGATGTTGATGCCGCGTGTGGGCGCATCCAGTCGCTTGCCAGCGAGGTCGAAGAGACCATAGACCGTCGTGCCGTCGGCAGCCGTGACGGGGACGAAGCGCAGACCCGTGGGAGCGTCCTCGTCGTCGAAGACGATGGAGAGGGCCCGCGCTGCCGTCTCGCTCTCACGCGAAGGCCCTGCCATATAGGCGCGTAGGGGCGCGATGGTGAGTTTGCTTGCGGCACTCTTGATCTGGTCGCCGCTGATGTAGTAGAGGTGTTTCAGCGTCTCGCTGTCGGTGAAGACGAGGTTCTCGAGCGTGATGTTGCCCTTCATCGTCCAATCGCCAGCGTCGAGGGCCGCGTAGGCATCGTAGCCAAAGACATAGTCCGTGCTGAGGAAGTCGTAAGCACCCGCCTTGACCACATGGAAGATGGCAGGCGTGCCTGCGGGCAGCGTCTCGACAGCGTGGAAGTGGAGCGTCGTAGCGTCGCCGTCGGTGGTGGAGGAGAGGACGTAGTACTTGATGTGTTCGTCGGAATTGACCGTATAGGGCAGCACGACCGTGCCATACACGTTGCTGATGTCGCGGCTGGCATAGATGCCCTTGCTCTTCGCGCCATAGCCACAACTGCTGGGGTAGTCATCGGTCGTGATATTCTGCTCCCAAGGGAGATTGATTTCGGCGTCGTTGGTGATGTTGCTGCCGCCGTTGAGGTTGTAGCAGAGCGTGCCGTCCTTGGCCTGCTCGGTAGTGAAGAACTCAACATTGGTCTGCGCCAACTCTGGGTAGGTGTCGATGGTGTAGCAGCCACGCACGGTGCGCTTCTCGCCGCGTACGAAGCCGTTGCCTTTGTCGTAGCCCGTGACACAGCCAGTGTTCCAGCAGCCTGTGATGGTCGCGCCGTTCTTGGTATAGCCGCAGAGGGCAGCCGACTCCTTGACGGCCGTGATGTTGCCCGTGTTGTAGCAGCAGTCTATCGTGAGCGACATATTGACGTCGTTGTAGATTGCGCCGATGATGCCGCCAGCGTTGTAGTCAGCACTGATGTCGGCCGCGTTGCTGCAACCCGTTATCTTGACCTCACCGTCCTTGCCATTGGGGTGGCGTGCACAGCCGACGATGCCACCCACGGCGAAGCCGCCGCTGATCGTGCCCTCGCCGATGTGGAGGTCGTGCACCTCGGTGCCGATATTGACGACGCCGAAGAAGCCGACACCCTCTATGCCGCTTTGGGGCGTGTAGGAAGAGGGTGTGTGGATGCCCGTGATGGTGTGGCCACCGCCGAAGCAGATGCCCGCGAAGGGATGCTCCAACGTGCCGATGGGCACCCAGTCGATGTCGGAGCAGTCGATGTCGGCACCGATATAGACAACGTAACTGTCCTTGTAGCCCGCATTGACGACATCGCGCAGTCTGATCAAGTCGTCGAGGGTGGAGACGGGAAAGCGTGCGCCCAGTTTGTCGGCCGTGACGACGGCATGAGAGCGGTCGAGCACGGGACAGGGGTCGCCGGGTATGTTTTGTCGCCACAGCGAGTTGGGTGTGCCTTCGCCGCCATTGAGCCACCACGCCACCATGCCCGAGGACAACTGCTCTTCGGTGACGCCCGTCTTCGTGGGGTCGGAGGTGTCGTACTTGTCGGAGCGATAGTAGTTGGCCGAGCAAGTGCCGTACTCGCTGATGGCATAGGGCGTACTGCTCGAAGCCTTTATCTTGCCCGTGTTGAGACAGCCGGTGATGATGGTGGTGGCATCGGCATTGCCCACGATGCCGCCCACATAGTCGTAGCCCTGCACCTCGCCCGTGTTGAGGCAGTTCTTGATGGTGGGCTTGGCACTGTAATCCTTGCGCGAGACGTCCATCTTGCCCGCTATGCCGCCCACATCGCTGTCGCGGCAGAGGCAGACGCCGTAGTTGGCACAAGCGTCAATGGTCGTGCCGAGACCAGTGCCGACGATGCCACCCATCTCGTCGTGCCCTTCGCACTCAAAGAGGATGGCTGCGACGATGGTCAGCACGATGCCTGCGGCCAAAACGACGAGATCGACGGCCGGAATGGCCATGCAGACGATGCCCGCCATTTCCATGCCTATCCACACCATGCCGATAGCGGTGAACGCGCCGAGCGAGCCAAAGAGGGTGATGCACTCCACCGTCACGCCCGCGTCCATCACGTCGTAGTTGTCCTGCAAGTCTTGCTTGATGGCGTCAAACTGCGCTTTGAGATGCTCTCTGACCTGTCCGGTCAATATGAGGAAGTCCTCCTCATCGCTGTGCACGATATAGCCACCGTTGCTGCATCCCGAGAAGAGCGAGAGCTCGCTGTAACCCGCTATGCCGCCGATGCGATCGTCGAGTGCACCGACTACGGCGAAGTTGAGGCAGTTGTAGAACTTATCTTGGGCAGACTCTCCCACCAGACCGCCGGCGTAGGCGTTGCCCCAACTGCCGTCGGCATAGACAAAGGAGAAGGCATTGTTGAGGCAGTCGGTGTAGGTGCTGCCACTGCTCACGCCCACGAGGCCACCAGCATGGTCGCCATCGACGGTGACGTCGCAGCCCAAACTCTTGACGCTATTCAGGGTGCAGCCTTCGGCCTGCCCCACGAGCGCACCAGCATAGTCGTCTTCGTTGAAGACGGAAATGTCGGAGAGGACAACTTGCTTGAACGTACAGCCCTTTGCCTTCTTGGCCACAGCACCGATGTAGTCGTCGTTCCAGTCGAGGCGGAAGTGGCGGATGACGAGGTTTTGCAGCGTCGCGCCCTCCATAGCGGTGAAGATGGGGTGAAGGACGCGACCCTTGCCATCGCCGAGCGAGTGGTAGAAGACGCTGTCGCCCCTCTCCTCCTTGCCATCGATGACGCCCGTGAAGGTGATGTCTATCGTGCCAATTTGGGTGAGGTCAATGTCATTCGTCAGTTTGATGTAGGCCGAATGGTTTTGGGTGACTTCCTCCCTAAACTTCTCGGCAGAGCCGACCTCCACGACCTGCGCTGTCGCTACTAAACTGGCGAGCAACAGCATTGCGAGAGTTAAAGATCTTTGCATAATCTATGGATTGTATATACGAGAAAGAGGGCGCAAAGTTACGCAAAAAGGCGGCAACGATGCAGCGAAAGTGCCGTTTTCTGGTTTGCTTTACTTGCTCAGAGCGAGCATGCGCTCTATGGGCTTGAGGGCGCGCTCAGCGATGTCGGCATCGACCTCTACGGCGGGCCACTCATAGCGCAGGGTGTTATAGACCTTCTCGATGGTGATGAGGCGCATGTACTCGCAGGCGTTGCAGGATGCGGCAGGGGCGTCGCCTTCGGCCTGAGTGGCCACGGTGAGGAAGGTCTTGCTGGGGGCTTGACGCTGCATCTCGTGGAGGATGCCGCTCTCGGTGACGACGATGAAGGACTGGGCAGGGCTCTCTACGGCATAGCGCAGCAGAGCAGCGGTGCTGCCCACGATGTCGGCCATGGCAGCGATGGGGGCTGGGCACTCGGGGTGGACGAGGACTTTGGCCTCGGGGTGCTCGGCCTTCAACGCCTCAATATGGGCGAGCGAGAAGCGGCGGTGGACATGGCACGCACCGTCCCAGAGCGGCATGTTGCGCCCCGTGACGCTGTTGATGTAGCCGCCGAGGTTGCTGTCGGGCCCGAAGATGAGGGGTTGCTCCTTGGGGAACGACTCCACGATGCGGCGCGCATTGGTGGAGGTGACGACGACATCGGTGAGTGCCTTCGTAGCCGCCGTAGTATTGACGTAGGAGATGACCTTATGGTCGGGGTGGGCTGCCACGAAACGCTCGAAGGCATCGGCAGGACAACTCTCGGCGAGGCTGCAAGTGGCGTTGAGGTCGGGGCAGAGCACCAGTTTGTCGGGGCAGAGTATCTTGTTGGTCTCGGCCATGAAGTGCACGCCACACATGACGATGATGCGGGCATCGGTAGCGGCAGCGTGCTGCGCCAGCGCGAGGCTGTCGCCCACGAAGTCGGCGATGTCCTGTATCTCTGGGCGGGTGTAGTAGTGTGCGAGGATGATGGCGTGCTTCTCGGCAGCCATGCGGCGTATCTCGGCGGCGACGTCGAGATGGGCGGGGACGGGGGCGTCGATGTAGCCCTGTCGGAGCCATTGGGGTTGTAGCGTCATAGTGTGTGGCGTTGTTTGTGTTGTGTGCAACAACTCTCTGCGGCCGCTGACGACCACAGAGAGTTGCTGATGGGTATGGAGTGAATAGATTACTTGCGTACTACGGGCTTACCATCGACGATGACGATGCCCTTGTAGTCGTCATTGACCTGACGGCCTTGGAGGTCATAGGCTACGCCAGCCTTGGCGTTGGGGTTGATGACCACGGGCTGCTCGATGCCTTCGGTGTGGATGGAGATGTCGATGACACGGTAGAGCATACCGGTAGGACCTTGGTAACTCTCGACGGGTTTGCCTTCCTTGGGCATATCGACTTCATAGACCCAGAAGAGGAGGTTGTCCTTGATGAAGAAGTACTGGCCGTGGATGAGGTAGAACGCCGTCTCAAACTGGCGGTCCCAAATCTTCTTACCGTCTTCATTGACTTCGCGTACGACATAGTCGTAGCCGTACTTGCTGGTGTTGTAGATGCCATAGACGAGTATCCATGAGTTCTCGCGGGGCTCTACGAGGACGGCGCGGATGTCGTAGCGGTCGTTATTGACGATGGTGCGGCCTTCTTCATACTTGGTGCCCTTCCAGAGGTAGTTGCCGTCGATGTCGAGTTTGTTGATGGTCAGCGTGTTTGCGCTCGAAGGCTGATAGCACTGCATGTGCATGATGGTGCCGTCGCTCTCGCGTACGCCGAAGGCGAAACTGTTGGCCGTACCTTGTGCGTTGGGCACAGCGAGTACGCGGTCTTCCCAAGTCGTGCCGTCGGGCTTCACGCGCTGCAAGGCGCACTGTGCCGTCATGCTGCCTTTGAGGAAGTAGCCGCAGATGAGGCCACCTTGACCGTCGGCCTTGATTTGGGGCGTCTGAGGAGCCATGCTGGGAGAGAGTTGCTGAGGCTCTACGTCGAGGCGACCTTCCCATACGCTCTCCATCTTGTTGTTGTAGCGCACGCACTGGAGCTTGGTGAACTCTACGGGCTGGAAGGTGAGGTAGATGTCGCCGTCGGGTGCGGGATAGAGCGCACCGAGGGCGCAGTAGCCAAACTTCTCGGTCTTGCTGATGCACTCGCCGTCGGCGTTGATGCAGGAGAGGATGTACTGGTCGTCCCAGAGGTAAACGTACTCGGGCATCTCTTCGCCTTCATAGGTCGGCTTCCAGTTTTCTTCGGTAGCCTTGGTCTTGATGGCGAGGTTGCGCTGTACGGATACATACACGTTGTCACCGCTGCAGCAGATACGCGGCGTAGCGTCGCTGACGGTAGCGAGATCTACACCCTCGGTGTCGAAACCGAGCACACCGTCTTCGCTCCATACGGCATTACCGTTGGAGTCGTAGCGGTAGAAGTAGGAGGTGTACCATGGGCGGTTCTCATCGTTGCGGCAGTCGTAGTAGCCGATGAGGACATCGTCGTTGGGGGCAAGGGTGAGGGTGTAGTCGGTAATCCATGAGCGTGAAGGCTTATCGACGATGAGTTTACCACCTTCTTCGAGGAGCGCATTGCCGTCCTTGTCGAAGATTTGCATGTAGAGACGGTAGTGGTTGTCTTTGCTCAGCAGGTCTGCGCCGGGGCGAAGCCATACCATGACAAGTTTGCCATCGGAAGTAAAGACTTGCTTCAATTCACACTGGTTGTACTCGCCTTCTTTGGTGAGGCTGTGCGTCTCAGTGTCACTGGTTGTCCACTGTGCCATAGCAGTCGTCAGAGAGAGCACTGCGAGGCAGAGAAGCATGTAAATTTTTTTCATTGCGTTAAAGATTTAGGGTTAATGTTAAAAATGCTTGCGCTGCAAATTTAAGGTTTATTTCTGACACGGCAAAATTTTTAACATAAAAAAAGCCGCGCGCGCTGCCTTGATAGTACCGATTTTCGCGTCTGCGCAGGTGGTTTTTCGCGTCTCGGCAAATCGTTTGCACGACAAGGGCAAATGGTTTTCAGCCTTTGCGCAGGGGCTAAATCTGGCCGCTCTCCACCATGCGCACCACGCGCTCCGTGTAGCGGTCGTCGCCCTCGGGATCGTAGTGCTTCGTCAGGCTTTGGCCGAAGCAGAAGGCAAGGGCTTGGTACATGTTGGCGCGAAACGCACCGACGAAGGCTTTGGCGATGTTGTAGCCCGTCTGGCCACATTCGCGGTCGATGAGTTTCACCAGCAGCGTGCCCTGTGAGCGCGTGAGTTTCTTCAGCAGGGGCGTATAGCGTTTTTTGAGGTCAGCCTCGACCACCTTGATGTGTGCCGCGCGCTCCTGCTGGGGCAGCGTCTCCATGTAGTCGTAGGTCTCGATGATGTAGTATTTCGCGCTCTTGGCGATGGGCAGCAGCCGCTTGACATTGGCCACAAGGCGGTTGTAACGCTCGCGCGCCTTTTTGCTCTTGAAGTCCATCGCGGGATACTTGTAGAGCGTCGGCATGATGACGGCAGGGATGCTGTCGCCCTTGTAGGCGATGCGCTGCTTACGCACCTGCACCTCCATGGCCACGGCTGGCGTGATTTCGCCGTCGTGTGCCTCGGGCAACTCGTCGATGTCGGTCGGGATTTGCGCACTCGCCGTCAGCGTGAGGGCGAAAGCGCAGCAGAGCAATATGTGACGCCGTGTAAGCATAGCCCTGCAAAGGTAGCAACTTCGGTGCAATGCGCCAAGCATCGTGCGTGAAAATGGACAAAAATAAGGTCTTTTAACCTAATTTGCTTGGCCACATCGGCGGCATTGCGTAACTTTGCGCGACTATATTTGTGTACTCTCTATGCGTATCCCTCTACTGACCCCGCTCGTCGCCGTAGCGGCATCGCTGCTCTTCTGCTCGTGTATCCGTGAAGAGGCGGCTAACGCCGAGTGCGACATCATCGCCGTAGCCCCCGAATGGCTCGCGGCACATAGCGACATCCTTACGGGCGAAGCCCCTGTGGTGAAAAACAACAGCGTGGAGCTCGCCATCCGCCGAGGGGCTGACGTCACCGCCCTCGACCCCGCCTTCATCCTCACCGAGGGCGCACGCATCGTGCCCGAGAGCGGCACTGTGCGCGACTTCTCCGAGCCGCAGACCTACACCACCTACGCCGCCGACGGCGTGTGGCGCAAAGACTATACCGTGGCCTTCAAGTACAACGCTTTGGCCGACGATAGCCGCATCACCACCTTCTCCTTCGAGCACTTCGACCTCGACCAGCGCGGCCAGTACTACCAGTACTACGAGGTGGACGAGAGCGACCCCGTGGATGGACGGCGCAACTACTGGGACTGCGGCAACGCTGGCTTCGCCCTCACGGGCAAGAGCAAGACCCCCGAGGGCTATCCCACTGCACCGCTACGCGACGGCTACGCTGGCTACGGCGTACGCTTGGAGACCTGCGCCACAGGCTCGTTTGGCAAGATGGCGGGAATGCCCCTTGCGGCTGGCAACCTCTTCATCGGCGAGTTTGACGTCAAGAACGCCATGAAGGCCCCGCTCGAAGCCACCCGCTTCGGTCGCCAACTCGTACAGTCGCGGCCGCTGCGTCTCGAAGGCTACTACCGCTACACCGCAGGACCTGACTTCCAGGACAAGACGACCGCCATCCGACCCGAACTGCACGACACCTGCGACATCTACAGCGTCGTCTTCGAGGTCGATCCCGACAATGTGGAGCGACTCGACGGCAGCAACGTGCTCTCCTCCGACCGCATCGTGCTCATGGCACGCCTCGACCAGCCCGGTGAGCCTGCGGCATGGACGGCTTTCTCCGAGCCCTACCGCCTCATGCCCGGCAAGGCTTGGGACGAAGCGCGCTGCGCAGCAGGCGGCTACGCCATCACCTTGGTCTTCTCCTCCTCTCGCCACGGCGCGTACTTCGAAGGTGCCGTCGGCAGTGTGCTCCACGTCGATGAAGTCAGCATCGTGGGGGAATAACCTCCTCACCCTTACCC